>NZ_JBFAHW010000008.1:0-171914 GCF_040654355.1 Streptomyces sp. NPDC050704
CGGCAGGTGTGGATCGGCGGCCGCCGAGGCGGCGCCGCCCGCCTGCTGCACTGGGACGGGCAGCAATGGCTGTGGCTGGACCCGCTGCCCGTCGCGAGCGCGAACCTGTACCGGGCCGTAGTGCGTTCGCCGGGCGAGGTCTGGGTGAGCGGTGACCAGGCATCCGGCGGCGGGTGGTCAGGACTCGTGGCCCGTTGGAACGGATCGTGGACAGTCCTGCCCCCGATCGCGGGCTTGCGTCTGAGCATCAGCGATCTGCACCCGGCCGGTTCGGACGACGTCTGGGCGGTGGGTTCCGACTTCGGCATCGGCGGACCACCGGGACGCCCCGGCAGCGCCGTCCTGGCCCACTGGGACGGCACGGCCTGGACGCAGGTACAACCGGGCTTCACCGTTGGGGCGTTGACCGGAATCGCGGGCGACGCGCAGGGCCGTGCCGCATGGATATCGGGCTGGAACTACCAGGACCAGAGTCGCAGCACGTATCTGCGCCGCGATGTCGACACCTGGACTGTCGTACGGGGCCCGGCCGGCGCGGCGCCTGCGCCGTACCTCAGCGACGTGACACCTGTTCCCGGCACCGCGGGATTCTGGTCGGTGGGCATGACGGCTTCCAACCCGGCTCCTCCGACCGAGGCATACACGGAACGGCTGGAAGGCTGACGCGGCTCCTGAGGCTCCGCGTGCCGTTCCTCCGCTTGTGTGGATTCAAGTTGTTTGTCTGGTGCGGGTGTTGAGGCGCGGTTAGCGTGCTTTGACCGATGTGCATCAACGGGGGAAGGCATCACATGCGGAAAACAGGCATGCGTAAGATTCTGGCGCGGCTGGGTGTCGCGCTGCTGGCGGCGACGGGACTTGTCCTGGCAGGACCGAACGCCGCCCACGCCAGTACCGTCGTCGACATCCCGGCACCCACTCCGGGCGGCGTCTCCATGACCGCGAAGTTCTACGGGGCCGTCGTGCCGCAGCCGTACACCCCGGACCCGGACGCCGTGTACAACGAACCGAACACCTGTCAGCTGTACTTCCGGCAGTTCGACCCGACCTCCGGCTGCGGTGGCTTCAAGCTGAGGACGGTGCTGCACAACGTCCGCGAGCAGCCGGGCTATAAGGCGGGACTGTCCGGCACCGGCTACTTCGACGCGTACGCCGACACGGACCGTACCTTCGGCTGCCTGCGACCTGACGGCAGCTTCGACCACTCCACCGCCTTCGTCGTCCACGAGGATCAGCGCCGGCTGTCTCTGGTCTACGTCGAGGGCGGCGCCTACAGCCTCGTCCAGCGGCTCCGGGACTACCCCGATGCCGACTACGGGCCCAGCTGGTACGTCAACTTCACTCCCATCGTGGACGTCGACTGCCCCGCAGGCATGACCCCGACCCAGTACGGACTCAAGGTCAGCAACCTGCGGATCTCGATCGAGGACCCCGAGATCTTCGGTACGACGACGTGGTCCCATCCGGGGCCGTTCTACGCGTAGCCCGCTGAAGAACCGGTGCGTGCGGGGCCCGCCGCCGGTGACGGCACCGCCCTAGCCTGCTCCGTATGCCTGACAACACCACACAAGGGAAGCGCGACGACAGGCCCGAGGAGTCCCGGCGGGCGCGTCTGAGCCGGATTTTCGACGAGGACGCGGAGCTGTACGACCGGGCCAGGCCCGGATATCCGCCGGAGCTGTACGACGACCTCGCCGGCCTCGCGGGTGCCCGCACCGGCAGCCGCGTACTGGAGGTCGGTTGCGGGACCGGTCAGGCGACCGTGCCGCTGGCCGGGCGGGGCTGCCGGATCACGGCCGTCGAGGCGGGGCGGCGCATGGCCGCGGTCGCCCGCCGCAACCTGGCCGGGGCCGCGGCGGTGGAGGTGGTGACGGCGGACTTCGAGAGCTGGCCGCTGCCGGCGGAGCCGTTCGACGCGGTCGTCTCGGCGACGGCGTTCCACTGGATCGACCCGGCGGTGCGGATGGCCAGGGCCGCCGATGCGCTGCGTCCGGGCGGGGCACTCGCCGTGGTGCGCAGCCAGCATGTGAGGGGCGGCACCGAGGAGTTCTTCGTCGAGGTCCAGCGCTGCTACGAGCGCTTCGACCCGGACACGCCGCCGGGGCTGCGGCCGCCCGCCGCTGCCGACGTCGACGGCTCGGACCATGCTGAGGAGGTCGCCCGCAGCGGCCGGTTCGGTCCCACGGTCTTCCGCCGCTACGAGCAGGACCTCACGTACACCACGTCGGACTATCTGGCGCTGCTGCGGACCTACTCCGGCCACCGAGCTCTTCCGGAAGCCGCCAGGAACGGGCTCCTCGGGTGCATCGCGGGCCTGATCGACGGGGAGTACGGCGGCCGGGTGACCAAGCGCTGTCTCATCGAGCTGGGAGTGTCATACAGGCGGTGACGCCGGGCGTCGCATCGCGGCGCGGGCCTGCCCGCCGCGCTAAACGCAGGGAGCGCTGCCACGGGGAGTCGCCGACGGGGCAGGGCGCCGGGGACGGAACCCGGCGCCCTGTGTGAAGGTGTCCTGCTTCCGCGGGGGTCAGGCGCCGATGTCCGCTTGAGGTCCGGCGTCCTCCTTGAGCAGGGCGGGGACGTCCTTGGCGGCGTCGAGGGTGTAGTCGTAGAAGTCACCCGGGTCGAACGCGGTGCCGCCGGTCTGCTGCTTGCCCCGGCAGCCGACGAGGATGTTGCCGCGCTCGACGAGCGAGGCGTCCGGGTCCCGATAGTAGGGGTCCTTGACGTTCTCGAAGTAGCTGTTCTCGATGACGGTGTCGGACGCTCCCCGGGACCAGCTGCCGTAGCCCGCCACGTTCTGCAGGTAGTTGTTGTACATGTGGGCGTTGGCCACGTTGTCGATGCTGGGGTTGCGGGAGTTGGTGCCGCTGATCCAGTTGTGGTGGATCGTCATCTTGGCGGTGACGTTGTCGGTCCAGCCGATCCCGAAGGTCTTGTTGCCCTCGCTGAGGATGTTCCAGGACACGGTGAGGTTGGTGGTGTCCTTGCGGCTGTCGATCAGGCCGTCGTTCATCCGCTGGATCTTGTTGTGGTCGATCCAGATGTGGTTGGCGGTGTCCATCTGGATGCCGTCGTAGTCGTACGAGTCGTCGCCCGGGTCGTCGTCGGCCATCCGGGTGTCCCGGATCGTGAGGTTGCGGATGATGACGTTGCTGACTCCCGCCTTGAGGAAGAAGCCGCCGTTGACGATGTGGCCCTTGGTGCCGACTCCGACGATGGTCTTGTTCGAGGCGACGCGGAGTTCGGTACCGAACGGGGCGACCTTGATCTCCCCGGCCACCTTGATGACGTACGGCTCCGCGGCGGTGGCGTACTGCTTGAGCTGCTCGTAGGTGGTGACGGTGACCGTATCGCCCTTCGCGCCGCCCGTCGTGCCGCCGTCGGTGGACGCGAAGCCGTCGGGGGTGGCCGGCCAGGCCTGCACTGTGGCGGCGCCGGCCGGTGACGGCACCGCGTCGGTGGCGCTTCCGGGGGGAGCTGCGAGGCCCAGCAGGAGGCCGCACAGGGCGACGGGTAACACGGTCAGGAATGACCAGCGGTGCTTTGCGGCTCTCGTGGTCATGAACTTCTCCGGTGTTGTGGGGGTGTGGAGTTGACAGGCCGTCCCGGCCCGCTCTTCGAAAATTTCGCTGATCCCGCCGGTGCTTCGGCGTGCCGGGCACAGTAGAAAGGGCTTGCTATCCCGTCAAGGCTTCTCGTGCATGCTGCGTGAAGTTCGAAAAATTCGAAGCGGCGCTAAGCTCTGGTCATGGCTTCAACGGACCGGAGTGGCCCAGGCGATGGCGAGATGACCGGGCCGCTGACGGCCGCTCAGATCGCCGAGTACGCGAAAGTCTCCGTCGCGACGGTCTCCAAGGTGGTCAACGGGCGCGAGGACGTTGCCCCCGAGACCCGCGCCCTGGTCGAGGACATCATCCGCAGGTACGGGCACCGACGGCAGAAACGGGCCGCGCGCCCGGCCCCGGTGCTGGAACTGGTCTTCCGCCAGATCCGGGACTCGTACCACGTCGAGATCATCAAGGGTGTCCAGTGCGTGGCGCGTGAACATCGGCTGGCCGTGGTGCTGTCCGAGCTGCAGGGCCGCCCAACTCCCGGGCACGGCTGGGTCGAGGACGTGCTGTACCGCCGCCCGACCGGCATCATCGAGGTGTACTCCGTCCTCACCGACACGCAGAGCGGTCAACTGCGCAGCCGCGGTATCCCCTTCGTCCTCGTCGATCCCAACGGGGAACCGGCCCACGCCTCCCCGTCGGTCGGCGCGAGCAACTGGAACGGCGGGCTCTCGGCCACCCGGCACCTCCTCCAGCTCGGGCACCGGCGCATCGCCGTGATCACCGGGCCCGAACGCGCCCTCGCAAGCCGGGCCCGGGTGGACGGCTACCGGACCGCGATGGAGACCGCCGGGGTTCCCGTCGATTCCGCACTCGTCCGTGTCGGCGACTACCGGGCCGAGGAGGGGCTCAGGTGCGGACGGGAGTTGCTGCGCCTGCCCGATCCGCCGACCGCCGTCTTCACCTGCAACGACGCCCTGGCGCTCGGCGTGTACCGGGCGGCCGCCGAGGCCGGGCTGCGCATTCCGCAGGACCTGAGCATCGTCGGCTTCGACGACCTGCGTCCGGCGCAGTGGACCGTCCCGCCACTGACCACGGTCCACCAGCCGCTCACCGAGATGGCCGCCACCGCCGCCACCATGGTGGTCAAGCTGTCCCAGGGACTGCCACTGGCCCAGACCCGCGTGGAACTCGCCACCGAACTCGTCATCCGCGACAGCACCGCTCCGCCTCGTCGCGAGAGGACATCCTGACGGTCGGTCACCACTGAGGTGTACCGGTGTTCCGGTCGGTGGCCGCACCGAAAGAGCTGATTCATTCCGGAACGGCCCGGTTGCCGCGCTCGCCGGCTCCTGGTTCGATACGTTGCCCTTATGGCATGGCGTAAGAATGTCAATGCGACCCTGCGGCGGCTCACCGGCCACGAACTCCGTCGCTCACGGCCCGCACTGTCTCCGCAACCGTCCCCACAGCGACCTCCACAACCGTCGGAGCCGACTGCTTCCCCGAAACTCCCCGCCGACTACGACGACACAGCCAGGGAAGTCATTCGGGCGGTGTCCTCCTACACGATGACCTCACCGGAGCGGCTCAACGCCCTGATCCTGGCCACCCGGTACGTCAGTCGGCACAACATCGCCGGTGACATCGTCGAGTGCGGAGTGTGGCGAGGCGGCAGTATGCAGGCGGCCGCCCGCACCCTGCTCAGCCTGGACGACACCGAGCGGCACCTGTACCTCTTCGATACGTTCGAGGGGATGCCCGCGCCGACCGACAAGGACCTTCGCCGGGACGGCGAATCCGCCGCGGACCTGCTCGCCAGACAGGACAGGAGCCGCCCCATCTGGGCCGTCGCCACGTTGGAAGACGTCAAAGAGGGCTTTCAAAAGGTTCCGTACCCCGCAGACCGCGTCCATTTCGTCCCGGGGCTGGTGGAGGACACCATTCCCGCCGAGGCCCCCGAGCAGATTTCGATTCTGCGGCTGGACACCGACTGGTACGCCTCGACGCGTCACGAACTGGAACAGCTCTACCCGCGGCTGGTCAGCGGTGGCGTCCTCCTCATCGATGACTATGGCTGGTGGCAGGGGTCGAGGTCCGCGGTGGACGAATTCCTGGAGAAGACCGGCGCCCGTCTTCTCCTCCTCCGCATGGACGAAGGCCGCATCGCGGTCAAGCCGTAGAGCTCGCAGCCCGATCTTGTGATCCCTTCTTGTCGTGCATCGCGTCGACTTCGGCCGTTCAGGCGAGCTCCTCGGCGTCGGCGAGCATCCGTGCGGTGTCCGGCTCCCGGCCGGTGAACAGCCGAAAGGCGTCGGCGGCCTGGAAGACGAACATGCCGAGACCGTCGAGGACGGTGCAGCCGCGTGCGCTCGCGGTGCGCAGCAGTTCTGTTTCCAGTGGCCGGTAGACCACGTCGGCGACCCACAGGCGGGGGTGCAGCAGTTCGGCCGGAAGGGGCATTCCGGGGTGGGCGGCCATGCCGGTGGGTGTGGCGTGCAGGAGGCCGTCCGCACGGGCCAGCAGCTCGGGGAGCCGGTCGGCGGTTTCCGCCGACGCGCGCCCTTCGCCGTAGTGCCGGCGGAGCGAGGTCGCGAGACCCGCCGCGCGGTGGGCGAGCACGTCGAGGACCGCGAGGTGTCCGGCGCCACGGGCGAGTACCGCGTGGGCGACGGCCGCCCCGGCTCCTCCGGCGCCGAGCAGCACGATCCGCTCCAAGCGGGCCTCGGGCAGTGAACGGGCGAACGAGGCCGCGAACCCGGTGACGTCCGTGTTGTGGCCGGTCGCCCGCCCTTCCCCGAAGACGACGGTGTTGACCGCGCCGACCGCCTCGGCCTGCTCGGAGAGGGCATCGAGGTGCTCGATGACGAGCTGCTTGCAGGGGTGGGTGATGTTGAGGCCGGTGAAGCCCGTGTCCTGGGCGGCGTCCAACAGTTCACCGACCTTCTCGGGTGCGGTACCGAGGGTGTCGAGGTCGATCAGGCGGTAGAGGTAGCGCAGGCCGTGCCGGTCCGCCTCGCGTTCGTGGAGGGCCGGACTGAGTGACGTGCCTATTCCGGAGCCGATCAGGCCGACGAGATACGAGTCCTGGTCCATCGCCGCGCTTCCTTCCACGAGCCGCACGACCGGCACGAGCCGTTCACAGACCGAGGTAGATCTGGCGCACCCGGGTGTCACGGCTGAGCTCCTCGGAGGTTCCGGTCATCGCGACGCTGCCGTTCTCCATGACCAGACAGTGGCTGGTCGCGCCGAAGGTGAGTTTGGCGTTCTGCTCCACGAGGAGCATGCTCAGCCCTTCCTCGCGCAGCCGTGTCAGCGCGCCCAGGATCTCGCTGACGAGCTTGGGGGAGAGGCCCATCGACGGTTCGTCGAGCAGGAGGATGCGCGGGCTGGCCATCAGGGCGCGGCCGATGGAGAGCATCTGCTGCTGCCCGCCGGACAGCGCCCCGGCCAGTCGCCGGCCCATCTCGCCCAGTACCGGGAAGAGTTCGTGCACCTCCGCCAGCGTGGCCCGGGTCTCGCCGTCCCAGCGGCGGGCGTACGCGCCGAGCAGCAGGTTCTTCTCCACGGTCAGGCCGGGGAACACATGCCGGCCCTCGGGTACGTAACCGATGCCGTGCCGCACCATGTCGCGGGCCCGCACGCGGGTCAGGTCGCGCTCGCCCAGCGTGATGCGTCCGCCGCTGCGCGGGACCAGGCCCATCAGGGCCTTGAGCGTGGAGGTCTTGCCCGCGCCGTTGGCGCCGATGATGCCCACCGACGCACCGGGCTGCACGCTGAAGCTGATCGAACTGACCGCTCGGACCCCGCCGTAGTGCACGGACAGGTCGTCGACGGCGAGTGTGGCGGCGGTTTCGGTACGAGCGACACGGGGAGCGGGGAGCATCCTCACCGGGTTGCCTCCTTCGAAGCAGGTGCCTCGGCCGAAGCGGATCCCTCGCCAGCGGCAGGTGCCTCGGCCGAAGCCGCGGGGGCCTGGGGCGGCGTGGGCGGGGCCGGTTCCGGCCGCGGAACGTCGGCCATCGCGGAATCCCCGAGATACGCCTCGATCACCTCGGGAGCGGCGACCACCTCGGCAGGTGTGCCCTCCGCGATGACCCCGCCGCTGGAGAGCACCGTGACGCGCTCACACAGCGACATGACCAGGCCCATGTTGTGCTCGATGAGGACGACCGTGGTGCCGCTGTCGCGGATGGAGTGCACGATGCGGGCGAGTTGCCGCACCTCTTCGCCGTTCAGTCCGGCGGCCGGTTCGTCGAGCAGCAGCAGCCGGGGCCGGGCGGCCATGGCGCGGGCGATCTCGATGCGCCGCTGGATCCCGTACGGGAGGGAGCCGGGCGCGGCCTCGGCGAAGTCGGCGAGCCCGAAGCGCTCCAGGAGTTCCTGCGCCTGCCGGCGCAGCTGCCGCTCGCGACGTACGACACCGGGCTGCCAGATCGCGTACTGCCAGATGGTGTACGTCCGGGTGCGGTCCAGTGAGACGAGGATGTTCTCGCGGACCGTCAACTGGCCGAACAGGCGCAGGTTCTGGAAGGTGCGGGCCACGCCCAGGAGGGAGAGCGCGTACGGCCGGGCGGTGGTGGTGTCGCGACCGGCGAACGCGACCCGTCCCGACGTGGCCCGGTAGAAGCCGCTGATCACGTTGAACAGGGTGGTCTTGCCGGAGCCGTTGGGCCCGACGATCCCGCGGATCTCGCCGGGACGGACCGTGAGGGAGACCTCGTCCAGGGCGCGCAGCCCGCGGAAGTCCTTGGTGACGGACCGGATTTCAAGGAGGGGCTCGTCCGCGGAATCGGGCGTCTCGACAGGCTCGTACGGCTGGAAGGGGCGCAGCCGCGCACGGTCCGCACCCTTCCCCCGTCGCCGCCGGTTCACGAAGTCCCGTATGCGGGAGGGGATTCCGGCGAGGCCGGTCGGTGCGAAGACGACCATGAGGACGACCACCACGCCGTATCCGAGCTGTGCGTACGTGGAGAAGTCGGAGAGCCACTCGCGGATCAGGGTCAGCCCGATCGCGCCGACCACACAGCCGACGAGGGAGCGCCGGCCGCCGATGATGACCATGGCGAGCAGGATGAACATGTTGCCGATGGAGAAGGTCTCCGGGGCGACATAGCGGATGAGGCCCGCGTACAGGACCCCGGCCAAACCCCCGTACAGGCTGGCGAGCAGGAACGCGGTCATCCGCAGCAGCGGGATCTCCGCGCCCATCGCGCCCGCGGCCAGGGAGTCGTCGCGCATCGCGCGCAGCCGTCGGCCCAGGGAGGTACGGACGACGAAGAGTCCGAAGCCGAGGCCGAGTGCGCAGACCACCAACTCCAGGTAGTAGTAGAGGTATTCGCTGGACAGGTCGACGCCCGGCAGAGTGGGCAGCGGGATTCCGGAGATGCCGTCGGCGCCGCCGGTGACCGAGGCGTTGGTGATCCAGTTGATGAAGCCGAGCGCCAGGCCCAGCGTGACGATCCCCAGGTAGTGGGACTGCATGCGCAGGGCCGGTATACCGACGAACAGGCCTGTTGCCACGGTCGCGAGCAGGGCCAGGACCGCCGCCGCCCAGAACCCGTAACCGGAGTCGGTGGTCAGGATGGCGAGGGTGTACGCGCCGACGCCGAAGAACGCGACCTGGGCGAGGTTGATCTGCCCGGAGATGCCCATGGCCAGGCCCATGCCGATGGCCAACAGGGCATAGATGATCGCGATGTTGACGACATGGATGGAGTAACCGCCCAGGCCGTACGGCAGCAGCCAGGCGGCCACCGCCAGGGCACCGAGCCCGCCGATACGGAACTTCACGCGCGGCTCACCGTCCTCTCCCCGAAGACGCCCATCGGGCGGATCATGATGGCGGCGGTGAAGACCAGGAAGGTCACGAGCACCGAGTAGCCCTGGAAGTGGCCGGCCGCGTAGGAGTCGAGGACGCCGATCGCGAGCCCGCCGACGACCGCGCCGGGGATGGAGCCGAAGCCGCCGAGCATGGCGGCGGCGAAGCCCTTGATGCCGAGCGCGCCGCCGAGTGAGGCGTCGACGTACAGCATGGGTCCGACGAGACCACCGGCCAGGGCGGCGAGGCCCGCGCCGATGGAGAAGGCCAGGGCGTTGCTGCGGCCGACGTTGATGCCGACGGCGGTGGCCGCCTCGTGGTCCATGGCGACGGCCTGCATGGCCGCGCCGCGCTTGGTGCGCGCCAGGAACCAGGCGAGGCCGGTCACGGCGAGGGCCGCGACGGCCATCACCAGCAGGTCGTAGGTGCGCACACGCACCCCGAACAGGTCGAGCGGGGCCGACTGCACGGGGGAGCGGACCGCCCGTCCGGTGGTGCCCCAGATCAGGATGGCGACGGCCTGGAGGACGATGCCGAAGCCGATCGTGCCGATCAGCATCAGGTCGAAGTCCTTGTTCTCCAGCGGCCGCAGCACCCGCTCGATGACCAGGCCGATCGCGGCAGTGACCGCGATGGCCACGACCATGGCGATGGCGAAGGGCATCTTGGAGGTCAGGTAGAAGGTGGAGGCCGCGTACGCGCCGATCATGGCGATGTCGGCGTGGGCGAAGTTGACCAGGCCCATGGTGCGGTAGACCAGGGAGAACCCCATGGCGACCAGGGCGTAGACCGCTCCGAGGCTCAGGCCTCCGACGAGTGTCTGCAGCGTCTCTTGCACGTCAGTGCTCCCGTGGCCTACTGCTGCGGGACGAGTTTGCCGTCGCGGATGACGCCGATGGTGGTCTTGGTGATGCCGACCCCGGTCTCGTCGTACCGGAAGTCACCGAGCAGGCCCTGGTACCGGGTGTCGCGGATCGCGTCGGCGAGTTCCTCGCCGGTCGCGCCCTTGGTGGTCTTCAGCGCGGTCAGCAGGATGTTCGTCCCGTCGTAGGCCTTGGCCCCGTGCAGCTCCGCCTCCTTGCCGTACGCGGCCTGGTAGGCGGCGGCGAACTTCTTCGAGGCCGCGTTGACGTCGTTGCTCAGATAGGGCGAGCTGACGATGGTGCCCTCGGCCGCGGCCTTGCCGGCGGTGTCGATGAAGACGGGGGTGCCCTGCGGCGCGGCGCCCGCGAAGGGCGCGGTGATGCCCAGGTCCCGGGCCTGCTTGACGATCAGCCCGGCCTCGACCTCCTCCGAGCCGATGAAGATCACCTCGGGCTTCTGGGCCCGGATCTTTGTCAGTGCGGCGCTGAAGTCCTTCTGGTCGGTGGTGACGACCTGGTCGGTGGACGGGGTCACGCCGAGCCCCTTCACGGCCTTGAGGAAGGCGTCGTGCTCGCCCTTCCCGAAGGAGCCGTTGTTCGTGATCATGGCGATCTTCTTGAAGCCCTTGTCGTTCACCAGGTGCTGGGCGAGCGTCGAGTCGTAGGTGGTGCTGGTCGGCCCGTTGAGGAAGAGGTACGGGCTCTTCAGCGCGACCAGGCCGTCGGACTGGCCGGAGGTGATGTTCGGGATCTTCGCCTGCTGGAGCACCGGACCCATGGCGATGGTCACCGCGCTCTCCGCCGTGCCGATCATGGCGACGTACTTGTCGCTCACCAGCCTGCGGGCGATGTTGGTGCCGGTGGTCGGGTCCCCTTGGTCGTCGAAGAGCTTCAGCTGGACCTTGCGGCCGTCGATGCCGCCCTTCTTGTTCCACTCGTCGACGGCGAGCTTGGCGCCCTTGTACTCCCAGTCGCCCAGTGAACTGAGCTGCCCGCTCTGCGCGTTGACGACGGCGACCTTGATGGGCCCGGAGGACGCCTTGGCATCGGAGTCCGCGGATTCGCCGGGTGCGCTGCACGCGGTGAGGGCGGCGGCCAGCGCGGCGGCCGTGCAGAGGGCGGCGCGAGTGGTGGTGCGGGTGGTGGTTCGGGTGCTGATGTGTGGTCGTGCGGTGCTGCGGGTCATGAGGTCACCTCGTTGTGAGCGGAAGACGCAGAAGACGCAGAAGACGCGGAGTCGTGGGGCGGTCAGTCGGCGAAGGACCCGCGGTAGATGTCCTTGATGTTCCAGTGGCCCGGCGTCGGCACGGGTTCGTTGACCATCGGTACGTCGATGACGGCGGGCCTGCGTCGCACGACCGCGTCGGCCAGGGCCTTGGACAGGTCGGCGGGGGAGGCGACGGTGTACCCGTCGGCGCCGCAGGACTGCCCGAAGGCCGCGAAGTCCGGGCTGTAGGGCCGCCCTTCGGCGTCGGTGAACTCGCAGCCGTAGGACCGGCCGAACGACGAGGCCTGAAGATCGGCGATGGTGCCGTGGGCCCGGTTGTTCATGACGACGAAGATGACGGGCAGGCCCTGTTCGACGGCCATCGGTACGGCGGGCAGCTGCGCGCTCATCCCGCCGTCACCGACCAGGGCGACCACCACGCGGTCCGGCTGGGCCAGCTGCACGCCGACCGCGGCGGCCGGTCCGAAGCCCATGGTCGAGGCGCCGCCGGGGGTGATGAACCGCCCGCCTTCGGGGAGTTCGTAGCACTGGGCGACGCCGTTCTTGTTCCAGCCGACGTCCGTGACCAGCACCGCGTCGTCGGGCAGCGCCTCGCGCAGGTCGGCGAGGATGCGCTGCGGGCGCAGCGGGAAGTTGTCGCTGCGGCCGTCCTCGCGGGCGGTGTCGAATACGGCCCGGCGGGCGGTGGCGATGGTGTCGCGCAGCCCGTCCCGGGTCACCGGGTCGGGTTGAGTGGACCGTACGGCCGCACCGATGGCCGGTACCGCGTCGCCGACATCCGCGACCGCACCGATCTCCACGGGGTAGTTGCGGCCGATCTCGGCAGCGTCGATGTCGATCTGGATGAGCTTGCTGGGCGGGCTGTGCCGGTCACCGAAGGTCCAGGTGTACGCCGGATCCCACGAACTGGCGTCGGTCTCCGCGAACCGGGTCGCCAGCGCGAGGACCACATCGGCGCCCCTGGTGTACTCGTGGGTGGTCTCCAGGCCCCAGAAGCCGGGCATGCCGAGCAGCAGCGGATGACTGTCGGGGAGAACACCCTTGCCCATCAGGGAGTGGGCGAGCGGGATGTCGAGATGCTCGGCTAACGCCAACAGCGCCTGACGGGCAGCCGGTTCACGCAGGCCGCCGCCGAAGTAGATCAGCGGGCGCTCGGCACGCAGCAGCGTCTCGGCGATGCGCTCGGCGGTGGCCCGGTCGAGACCGGGGAGCGGGGCGCCGCCGGGCAGCGGGTACTGACCGGCGTACTCCTCGACCTGCCGGCTGAACAGGTCCATCGGAACGTTGACGAGCACGGCTCCCGGTCGCCCGGAGCCGGCCGTCCAGAACGCCCGCTCTGTCGTACGGGCCAGATCCTGGACGCGGTGCACGGTCCAGGCTCGCTTGGTGAACGGCCGATAGATCGCGCTCTGGTCGGCGTCCGCGTGGAGGTTGACCTCCTGGTGCGGGTGGCGGCCGGAGTAGTAGGAGGGGATGTCGCCGGAGATGACGATCAGCGGAATCGAGTCGAGGGCGGCGGTGGCCACCCCGGTGACCGCGTTCATCATGCCGGGGCCGACGTGGGTGAGCAGGACACCGGGTTTGCCGGCGGCGCGGGCGTAGCCGTCGGCGGCGTGCGCGGCGGCCTGCTCGTGGCGGGCGATCACGAACTCGATCGAGTTGGGGCCGAGCGCGTCGAGCAGGGCGATGTTGGTGTGGCCGCAGGTGCCGAAGACGTACTCGACTCCGTACGACTCCAGTTGGGCGACCAGGGCTTCGGCGGCGGTCACGGTCATGCGTCGGTCTCCCCGTCGGTGGCGGTCGTGCCGAGGGTGGTGGTGTCGCCCCAGACGGACAGGCCGCGGAGCAGGAGGGTCTTGACGACCGTGTAGTCGTCGATCATCGAACGGGGTGTCTCGCGGCCGAAGCCGGAGTCCTTGACCCCGCCGAACGGGACATGATCGAGGCGGTAGTTGGAGCTGCCGCCCGCGATCAGCGCGCCGGTCTCCAGCTCGCGCCAGGCGGTGATGACGCGGCCCATGTCCCGGGTGAAGAGCCCTGCCTGCAAGCCGTAACGGCTGGTGTTGCAGGCGTCGATGACCGCACCGAAGTCGTCGTAAGGGAGCACCGCGACCAGCGCCCCGAAGACCTCGTGGACCACGACCGAGGCGTCCGGTGCCGGGTCCGCGACGACGGTGGGGGCGGCTGTGGCGCCGTCCCGGGTGCCGCCGCGCAGCACCCGGGCGCCGGAGTCCGCGGCCTCGGCCGACCAGCGCACCACGCGTTCGGCGGCCTCATCGTCGACCATCGAGCCCACGTCGGTGGCCGGGTCGAGCGGGTCGCCGACCTTCAGGGTGTCGACGGCGGTGGTGAAGGTGTCGAGGAAGGCGGCGTAGCGGGAGCGGTGGACATAGACGCGCTGGACGGAGATGCAGCTCTGGCCGGAGTTGCTGTAACCGGTGCGGGCGCACTCCTTGGCGGCCTGCGCGATGTCGGCGTCCTCGCAGACGATCGTGGCGGCGTTGCCGCCGAGTTCGAGGACCAGGCGCTTGGCCCCGGCGGCGCCTGCCACGACCCGGCCGGTCGCCGCGCTGCCGGTGAAGCTGATGACGGCCACCTCGTCGGCCGCACACAGCAGCGCTCCCACCTCGCCGCCGCCGTGCAGCAACTGCACGGCCTGCGGGGGCATTCCGGACTCCAGGAGCAGCGCCACGATCGCGGCGGTGGCGGCCGGGGCCTGCGGCGGGGCCTTGACGAGTGTGGTGTTGCCCGCGGCGAAGGAGGCGCCGAGCTTGTGGGCGAGGAGGTTCGCGGGGGCGTTGAAGGGGGTGATGGCGAGGGCCACCCCGGCCGGTGCGCGATAGGTGAACGCGGTGTTGCCGACCCCGCGTTGCCAGCCCGCGACGGGCAGCGTCTCGCCGCCGATGTGACGTGCCTCGGACGCGCACACCGCGAAGGTGTCCGCCACCCGGTCGATCTCACCCAGGCCGTCCTTGAGCGGCTTGCCCAGCTCCAGGGCGAGCAGGCGGGCCAGCCCCTCGCGGTGCGCCGCGGCGGCGCGGGATGCTCGCTCCAGGACGTCCGCGCGCAGCGCGGGGGCAAGGCCGGCCACCGTGCGGGCCGAGGAACGGGCGTAGGCGAGGGCGCGGGCGATCTCCTCGCCGGTCGCCGTGGTCGCCCGGCTGACAACACGGCGCACATACGGGCCCGTTCGAGCCGCGGCAGGACCGTCGCCACCCCACTGGCCCGCGACGAACGGAGGCGCTTCGGCCACCGCCACATCCGCTCCGGCCTTGAGAAGGGAATCGAGCATGAGATCTCCCAGGAAACCGCTAAGTGGTACTGGTGGACTGCTCTGTGGGTCGGCGTGTAACGTACGGGCGCCAACTCGCGGTGACAAGAGGGCAGTTCGAAGAAGTTTCGGAGCGGAGGGAGAAGGCGCGTGAGCGAGACCGACCATGAGCGGGCGGCCGAGGTGACCGGGGTGCGCAGTGTGCGCAGGGCGCTGGACATCCTGGGGCTGCTGACCGAGGACCAGCCGACGATCACGCTGAGGGAGATCGTGGACTCCACCGGCCTGGCCAAGACCACCGTGGTCCGCCTGGTGCAGACCCTCGAACAGTGCGGTCTGCTCTGGGACACCTCGGCCGGCTACACCGCGGGTCCCGGGCTGTGGCGCTGGGCGCATCTGGCCCACACGAGCTGGGAACTGCCCCGCGAGATGCGCAAGTTGATGCGCGAGCTGGCCGAGGAGCAGCAGGAGACCGTCAACCTCTTCATGCTGCGCGGCCTGCACCGCGTCTGTGTGGCCCAGCAGGAGAGCCCGCAGCCGTTGCGCCATGTGGTGCGGGTCGGCGACGAGCTGCCGCTGTGGGCGGGCGCCTCGTCCAAGATCCTGCTGCGTACGGCTCCCGACAGCCTGCTGCGCCGGATCGCCGCGGGCTCCCCGCACGGCGAGGGGCATGCCAGGCAGCTGCGGGTGTGGGCGGACGTCGCGGCGGAGCAGGGATTCGCGGTCAGCCGAGGTGAGCGAGACGAGGGGCTGACGGCCGTGGCCGTACCCGTCCACGGTCGAAGCGGGGCCGTCGTCGCCTCGCTCTCGCTCAGCGGACCCAGCCACCGATTCCCGGAGTCCGTCGTCGAGCGGTTCGCCACCGCGCTCACCGAAGCCGCCCGGCAGATGTCGGAACAGGGCTTCGACCACCCGCTCAGCCCGACGAAATGATCACGGCGCAGATGTCGTGGAAGCCGCCCGAGCAACAGCAACTCAAGGAAGCACAGCAGCCACAGGAAGCGCAGGAACCGCAGAAGGAGCCGGTGCATGCCCGAACGACCGCTCTCAGGAATCCGCGTACTCGATCTCACCAATGTGCTCGCAGGCCCGTACTGCAGTTACCACCTCATGCTCCTCGGCGCCGAGGTCGTCAAGGTCGAACAGCCGGACCGGGGCGATCTCGCGCGAAGCCTCGGTCCTGATCCGGAGCTCAACCGGTCCGGCATCGGCGCTTCGTTCCTCGCCCAGAACGCGGGCAAGAAATCCCTCGTACTCGACCTCAAGGACCCCGATGACCGGGCCGACTTCGAGGAGTTGGTGGGCGGCGCGGACGTCCTCCTGGAGAACTTCCGTGCCGGGGTGCTGGCCCGGATGGGATACGGCGCCGACCGGCTGCGGACGCTCAATCCGCGGCTGGTCAGCTGCGCGATCACCGGCTTCGGGCAGTCGGGACCGATGAGCGCCGCCCCCGCCTACGACCAGATCATCCAGGGCCTGTCCGGGATGATGAGCATCACCGGCACCACCGACACCGCACCGCTCAGGGTGGGCTTCCCCGTGTGCGACTCGCTCGGCGGTCTCGGCGCGGCTCTCGCGATCAGCGCGGCCCTGCTCGGGCGGGAGAGGACCGGGCAAGGAGCCCGGCTGGACGTCTCCATGCTGGAGGTCTCCCTCTCCGCGATGGGCTGGGCCGTCTCCAACTACCTGGTCAGCGGGGTGGATCCGGAACCGATGGGCGACCAGAACGCGACCGCCGCGCCTTCGGGAACCTTCGAGACCGCCGACGGGGGACTGAACATCGCGGCCAACCGGCAGGAGCAGTTCGTCACCCTGTGCCGCCTCGCCGGGCTGCCGCACCTGGTCCACGACCCGCGGTTCGCCGAGCGCGAGGCACGCAAACTGCACCGCGCGGAGCTCAACACCGAGCTGAACGCGGCGCTGCGCCAGAAGACCGCCCTGGAGTGGGAGGCGACGCTGTCCGCGGCCGGGGTCCCGGCGGCCCGCGTCCTGACGGTCCCCGAAGCCGTGGAGCTGGAACAGCTGGCGCACCGCGGCTTCTTCACCGACCTGCCCTATCCGGACGGCTCCGGTCGCACGCTGCGAGTCAGCGGCAACGGCGTACTGGTGGACGGCGAACCCCTCGCGCCGGACTCTCCGCCACCGCTGCTCGACCAGCACGGCGAGGAGCGGGAGCGGCTGATCGCCCGCTGGCGGGCGCACCGCCGGGCCGCCGGGGCGCGGGCCTCATGACGGCCGGCCCGCAGGACGGCCTGGTCGCCCAGTGGTGGGCCACCGCCGTCAGCCGTGTCGAACCGGGCATCATCGAACTGCGCGAACACCCCGTCCAGGACCTGATCGGCCACGCGACCTTCGTCGAGACGATCTGGCTGATGCTCCGCGGCGAACTCCCCGGTCCCGAACAGGCCGGGCTCCTGGAAGCGGCCCTGGTGGCGGGCGTCGACCACGGACCGCAGGCGCCCTCGATCGCCGCCGCCCGGATGGCCGCCACCTGCGGGATCGGGCTCAACAGCGCCGTGGCCACCGGAGTGAACATGCTCGGCGACGTGCACGGCGGGGCAGGCCAGCAGTGCGTGCAGCTCCTCACCGAGATCGTCGAACGGCACGAGGAGGGCCGGGAGTTCGACCTCGCCGTGGCGGAGGTCGTCGCCGAGTGGCGGGCCCGCTCGCGCTATCTGCCCGGTTTCGGCCACCGCTTCCACCCGCGCGACCCGCGCCGGGATCCGCTGCTCGCCCTGGTGGACCGGGCCGTCGCGGACGGTCTGGTGGAGGGTGCTCACCTGCGGGCGGCCCGCGCCGTGGAGGCGTATCTGAACCGGGGGCGCGAGGGGAAGAAGCCCGTGCCCATGAACATCGACGGTGCCACCGCCGTCATCTACGCCGAACTGGGCTTCGCCGCGCCGCTGGCCCGTGGCCTCTTCGTGCTCAGCCGCAGCGTCGGCATCCTGGCCCACGCCTGGGAGGAGACCGGGCAGGGGCGCCGCAACAAGAGTCCCATGCCGCCCTCCATGGTGCCGGTCCACCTGGCGGCACCAACACCGCGTCCCTGACGCACGGTTGACGCCCGTCGCCCGAAAATCCCCTGCCGCGTGTCTTGTCACGGGCCTACGGCCGTCCCTAACGTGACCTCCCATCACGGAACCCGTTCTGTGGATTGCGCAAACCATCTAGTGGACCTTGATCGAATCGAGGGAACTGAACGATGGAAAGACGCACCTTCCTCCTGACAACCGCGGCGGCCGGCGCGGCCACCTTCCCCACTCTGGCGTCCACCGCCGAGGCAGCCCCGAACGCGGCCTCCGGCCTCGCACTCCCGGTGCCCCCGCAGTCCGCCGCACTCGGCACCGCGACCGCCGACTGGCCCAAGGTCGGCGGGAATTACGGCAACCAGAACCACTCCACCCTCCGCGACATCACCCCGCAGAACGTCAAGAGGCTCGGCGGGGCCTGGCACGTCAACCTGGAGGGCGGCTCCACCAGCGCGTACCAGCAGTGCACGATCGTCGTGCAGAACGGTGTGCTGTACGTCGAGACCACCCAGCAGAACGTCTTCGCCGTCAACGGCCGGACCGGCGAGGTGATCTGGAAGACGAACCTCGGCACCGAGACCACCAACATGCGCGGCGTCGCCGTCGCGGACGGCAAGGTCTTCACCATCTCCGGTGCCAACATCGTCTACGCCCTGGACCAGAAGACCGGAGCGATCCTCTGGCGGAAACCGCTGATCGTCGACGACAACGGCGGCGACGACGGCTGCGACAACGACAGCGGCCAGTGCGGCGGCAACAGCGGGGGACTGGCGGGCGCGGTCGTGCACTGGGACGGCCTGATCTACATCGGCACGGAAGGGTCGACCGCCGGCGCGCGCGGCCGCGGATACGCGCTCGACGCCAGGAACGGGGACGTCGTGTGGACCTTCTGGGGCCCGCCGGGACCCGGAGAGTTCGGCCACGACACCTGGGAGGGCGACTCCTGGAAGACGGGCGGCGCGGTGCCGTGGATCCACCCGGCCGTCGACCCCGAACTCGGCCTGGTCTACTGGGCGTTCGGCAACCCGTATCCCCGTACGGACGGATCCTCGCGAGGCGGCGACAACCTCTTCGCCAACTCGATCGTCGCCATCGACGCCAAGACCGGCAAGCGGCGCTGGCACTTCCAGTCCGTCCACCACGACATCTGGGACGCCGACAACGTCATGGCGCCGGTGCTCGCCGACCTGCTCGTCGACGGCAGGAGGCGCAAGGTCGTCGTCTACGGCTCGAAGACCTGCTGGTACTACATCCTCGACCGCCGCACCGGCGAGGCCGTCCACGGCATGGAGGAGCGGCCGGTCCCGCAGCACGCCCTGCAGAAGACCTCGCCCACCCAGCCCTTCCCCGGCGGCGAGCCGTTCGTGTCCCCGTACCCGGAGTACGACAAGACGACCCGGCCCGTGCCCTTCTACCCGGCCGGCGGCCTCTACACCGTCTTCTGGGACCGGGCCACCATCATCTTCCCGGGAGCGGGCGGCGGCGCCGACTGGGGCTTCCCCTCCTTCAGCCCCAAGACCGGATACGTCTACGTCGGCTACGGCCTCGTCAACTCCTCCTACTCCAACACCCGCGGCGGCCGCGTCAACACCGCCCGCCCCCTCGGCGAACTGTTCGGCGGAGGTCTGGTCGCGGTGGACCCCCGCACCAACACGGTCGCCTGGCGCAAGGAGGGGCCCTGGTCGCTGGCCCACGGCAACGGCATTCTCACTACCTCCGGCCGGCTCCTCTTCCAGGGCCGCCCGGACGGCGTCCTCGAAGCGATGGACGACACCGACGGACAGACCCTGTGGACCTGGCAGTGCGGCGCCGGAGTCAACACCATCCCCGTCTCGTACGAGATCGACGGCGAGCAGTACGTCGCCGTGCTCGCCGGAGGCAACGGGCTCCCCTTCCCCGACATCCCGCGGGGCGACCACCTCTGGGCGTTCAAGCTCGACGGCAAGGTCGAACAGGCCCCCGCACCCACACCGCCGTCCCGCCGCAACCAGATCCGCGCCGCCGCCGTCACCGGCGCCACGGCACACAACACCGTCACCCTCGGCCGCGTCTGGAACACCGGCACGAGCGCGCCCGGCGCGACCGAGAACACAGTCGCCCAGAACGCCATGGCGCCCCAGCACCTGACGGTCCCGGCCGGCACCACCGTGACCTTCACCAACCCCGCCGACAACAAGCAGGCGCACGGCGCGGTGGCCTTCTTCGACGCGGAGTTCGACACCGGGCTGCTGATGCCGGGCCAGTCGTACACGTACACCTTCGACACGACCGGCGAGTACTTCTACAACGACCCGGTCTTCCCCCAGTCCACCGGCAAGATCGTCGTCCAGTGAGAGGACCGGCCGCCATGACGTCCACAGCACGTACAGCCCGTACGGCACGTACGACGGTGTCCGTACTGGCCGCGTTCGGCGCCACGCTCCTGATCGCCCTGGCCGCCTTCTTCGGCCTCCAGCATCAGACCTCGGCGAACCCGACGCCCGCGCAAGGGGAAGGCAGACCCACCGGGGCCCAGGAGCTCGGCGACCCCGACTACGGAGTCTGCCGCGGCACCAGCGCCAGGTGCTACCACGACTGGGGCAACTTCACCCCGGCCACCGACGGCTACCGGCTGCTCCTGTACACCCGGACCGCGGGACCCCGCCACGCGAACCTCGGCCCCGCGCTCGGCGCCGGCCTCAACCCGGCGCTCGCCGACACCAACGTCGTGCAGAACGCGCTCGTCGAGATGGGCACGGAGAACGGGTTCACGGTCGACTGGACCGAAGACGTCACCCAACTCTCCACACCCTCACGGCTCTTCCGGTACAACGCGGTCGTCTTCTACTCCACCAGCCGCGACACCCTCGACGACGCCGCGCAGACCTCCCTGCGGCAGTACGTACGCGGCGGCGGAGGCTTCGTCGGCATCCACAACGCCTTCGGCACGGAGTACAACTGGCCTTGGTACGAAGGTTTGTTGGGCGGCGCGAACTTCTACGACCACGGCCCCGGCCAGCGTGGCACGGTCGTCGTCCAGGACCGTCACGACTCCTCCACCTCAGATCTCCCGGCGCGCTGGGACTTCACCGACGAGTGGTACAACCTCGTGCCGGCGCCCTCGAAGGTCCGCGTCCTGGCCTCCGTCGACGCGTCCACGCTCGCCGAGGGCGTCACGGGCAACCAAGGACACCCCGGACACGGCAGACACCACCCGGTGGCGTGGTGCCAGTACTACGACGGCGGACGCGCCTGGCTCACCACGCTCGGCCACGACGCCAGGGCCTTCTCGACCGACGGCTCATTCGCCGGGGCCGAACACTTCCAGAAGCTGATCCTCGGCGGCATCGAGTCAGCGATGGGCAGGACCCCGTTCTGCCGGTAAGGAGAGCGGGCTGCTCTCGTGGTGCTGCCTCGCCACCCGGTCGAGGTCCGGGGCGGGCCGGCCGTGCGACCGGTGACACACGCCGTACGGCATCGCGCGCGGCCCGCCGCGATCGTGCTTACACGGTGGGTCCCGCGTTCGACGAGGTCAGAACCGGTCGCAGGAGCCGACAGACCGATCGCTCACGGCGCCTTGTGGTGGCCTTGGCCTTCCGGGGTACTCGGCCAGCCGACAGCCGGATGCCGCCGCCGACGCCGTGAGGAGGGCTCCATGGGCGCGCTGGACCTGCCCGATCCCGTCATCCGCGAGGGATCCCCGCCGACCGTCGAGCCAAGGCCGCTGGCGGCGGCCCTGCGCGAGCGGGTCGACGGGGAGGTACGGTTCGACGCCGGCAGCCGGGCCGCGTACTCGACGGACGCCTCGAACTTCCGGCAGACCCCGATCGGCGTGGTCGTCCCGCGTACCCCGGAGGCGGCCGCGGAGGCGGTGGCCGTGGCCCGCGAACACGGTGCGCCGGTGCTGTCGCGGGGCGGCGGGACCAGCCTGGCCGGGCAGTGCACCAACACCGCCGTGGTGCTCGACTGGTCGAAGTACTGCGACCGCCTGGAGTCCGTGGACCCCGACGCCCGCACCTGCGTCGTCCAGCCCGGCATCGTGCTGGACGAGCTGAACGGGCAGCTCGCGCCGACCGGACTGCGCTTCGGGCCGGAGCCCGCCACCCACGCCAACTGCACCATCGGCGGCATGATCGGCAACAACTCCTGCGGCGCCACCGCACAGGCGCACGGCAAGGTCGTCGACAACATCGCCCGCCTGGAAGTGCTGCTCTACGACGGCACCCGCTTCTGGTGCGGCCGCACCAGCGACGAGGAGTACGCCGACATCGAGCGGCACGGCGATCTGCGGGCCACCGTCTACCGGCGGCTGCGCACCCTGCGCGACACCTACGCCGACGAGATCCGCCGCCGCTACCCGGACATCCCGCGCCGGGTGTCCGGCTACAACCTCGACTCGCTGCTCCCGGAGCACGGCTTCGACGTCGCGGGACTCCTGGTCGGCAGCGAGTCGACCCTTGTCACCGTCCTGCGGGCCGAACTGGAACTGGTCCCCGTGGTCAAAGAACGCACGCTGGTCGTCCTCGGGTTCCCCAGCATCGACCGGGCCGCGGACGCGGTGCCCGCGGTCCTCCCGTACGAGCCGATCGCGCTGGAGGGCGTCGACTCCAAGCTGATCTGCGACGAGCAGCTGAAACACCTCAACCCGAAGGCGATCGCCGAACTCCCCGAAGGACGCGCCTTCTTGATGGCGCAGTTCGGCGCTGACACCGTCGAGGAGGCGGACGAGCAGGCGCACCGCATGCTGGACGCACTCCACGAGTCCGAACACGACCCCGAGGTCGCCTTCATGGACGACCCGGTCCACGAGCAGGAGCTGTGGCAGGTCCGCGAAGCCGGACTCGGCGCCACCGCGCACGTCCCGCACCGGCCCGACACCTTCGAGGGCTGGGAGGACTCGGCGGTCCCACCCGACCGGCTCGGAGACTATCTACGGCAACTGCGCGGCCTGTACGAGGAGTTCGGGTACCAGAGCGACACCGGACCCAGCCTCTACGGCCACTTCGGACAGGGCTGCGTGCACACCCGAATCCCCTTCGACCTGTACTCCGCCGACGGAGTGGCCGCCTACCGGCGGTTCATGGAGCGGGCGGCCGATCTGGTCGCCGGGTTCGGCGGCTCCTTCTCCGGCGAGCACGGCGACGGGCAGAGCCGGGGCGAGCTGCTGCCGCGGATGTTCGGGGACGAGCTGGTCGAGGCGTTCGGGCGGCTCAAGGCTGTCTTCGACCCGCTCGACCGGATGAACCCCGGCAAGGTCGTGGCGCCCTACCGGCTGGACGAGCACCTGCGCCTCGGCGGCGACTGGGCGCCGTACGACCCACGCGACCTGCACTTCCGCTTTCCGGACGACGGCGGGTCGTTCGCCGAGGCCGCCAACCGGTGCGTCGGCGTGGGGAAGTGCCGGCAGCACACCAACCGGGGCGGGGCCGTGATGTGCCCCTCGTACCAGGTGACCATGGAGGAGGAACACTCCACGCGCGGGCGGGCCCGGCTGCTGTTCGAGATGCTCGACGGACACGGCGACAGCCCGATCCAGGACGGCTGGCGGTCACAGGCGGTCCGCGACGCGCTCGACCTGTGCCTGGCATGCAAGGGCTGCAAGAAGGACTGCCCGGCCGATGTGGACATGGCCACGTACAAGGCGGAGTTCCTGTCCCACCACTACGCGGGCCGGCCCTGGCGGCGGCCCCGCTCCGACCTGTCCATGGGCTGGCTTCCGGTCGTCGCGCAGGCGGTCGGCCGCACCCGGCTCGGGCCGGTCGTCAACGCCCTCACCCACACCCCGCCGCTGTCGCAGGCGGCCGTCGCGGTCGCGGGGATCGAGGACCGGGAGGTGCCGCTGTTCGCCGGGCAGACGCTGCAGCAGTGGTTCGCCGGTCATGAGCCGTACGGCGACGGGGCACGCGGGACCGTCCTGCTGTGGCCGGACACCTTCACCAACTCCTTCCACCCGCACGTCGGACAGGCGGCCGTGCGGCTCATGGAGCACGCGGGCTGGCGGGTCACCATGCCCGAAGAACCCCTGTGCTGCGGTCTGACCTGGATCTCCACCGGCCAGCTCGGCACCGCCGAACGCGTCCTCACCCGTACCGTCCGCCACCTCGCCGACCACGTCAGGGCAGGCCGCCTGGTGGTCGCCCTGGAGCCGAGCTGCACGGCCGTGTTCCGGTCGGACATGAGCGAGCTGTTCCCCGGCGACCGCGACGTGCGCCGGCTGTGCGACCAGACGGTGACACTGGCCGAACTGCTCACCGAGCACTCCCCGGGCTACGAGCCCCCGCAGGTGGCCGACCGCACGGCGACGGCGCTGGCCCAGGTGCACTGCCACCAGCACGCGGTCCTTGGCTGGGACGCCGACCGGCAACTGCTGCACCGCGCCGGGGTCGACGCCGAACAGCTGGCGTCCGGCTGCTGCGGACTGGCAGGCAACTTCGGCTTCGAGCGCGGCCACCTTGACGTCAGCAGGGCGAGCGCGGAACGCGTCCTGCTGCCACGGCTGCGTGAGGAGGCCCCGGAGACCGTGGTCCTCGCCGACGGCTTCAGCTGCCGTACCCAGATCCACGAGTTCGACAGCAGCGGCCACGAGGCCGTGCACCTGGCAGAGCTGCTGGCCACGGCCATACCCGACGCCCCGGGCAGCGCGTACGGCGTGGCCCCCGGCGCCCGCCCCGCGCCCCCGGGGCGGGCGGCCCGGGCCCTGGCCGTGACCGGTGCCGGCCTGGCAGCCGTCGGCATCGGCATCGCTGCACGATCCGCGCGGAGGATACGGCGATGAGCCGCGGTCACCGGGGGACAGCCCGGGCACCACGTACATCTTCCGCATCGGCTTCCCATCGGCAAGGAGGGCAGGGTGCCGCTCCGGTTCTTCAAGCAGACCATCTGGATTCTCGCGTCCACGAGCGACACCAACGGCGTACTCGGTGCCGTCGAAGTGGCCGGTCCCGGAGGGGCCGTGCCCCCTCTCCATGTGCATCACCGCGAGGACGAAGCGTTCTACGTCCTTGACGGGGAGTACAGCGTCTTCATCGGGGACGACGTGATCACGGCGTCTCCGGGCACCTGGGTCTGGGGACCGCGAGACGTGCCACACGGCTACCAGGTCCATTCGGCGCGCGGCCGACACCTGAGCCTCATCATGCCCGGAGGCTTCGAAGCGTTCTTCGAGGAGGCCGCGCAGATCGCGACGCCGGAGACCGATCCCCGGAACGAGATGAGCAGGATCGCGGCAGTCGCCGCCCGGTACGGCGTCGAACTCCTCGGGCCCGCTCCACCGCCGAGCTGACCGTCGACCAGGCGACTCGCAAGACCTGCCACGGTCAGCGACCGCATGTTGCCCGGGGGAGACGGTCAGCCCGCCGCGCCGTCGAGCAGCCGGCTGTAGCGCAGCCGCAGTGCCCGCTCGGTGCTGGCCGCCACGGTAACGAGCCCGACCACGGTGTTGCCCCATGCCGGTAGGCCGATCGGCGAGGTGAAGGTCCCGACGTACTGGGCGACGCCCTCCGGCGCCCGGGTGACCTGTTCGGCGAGCTGAAGGACCAGGAGAACCACGCCGATGACGAGCACGGTCGCCGAGAGAAAACCGACACAGCGGCTCAGCGCGGGATGGGATCGGTCGAGGCGCGCGCGGCGCCCTTCGGCGGAGGCGGGGTCCGGGACGAGTTGGTGCTCGGCCCCCTCGGCGGTGACGTAGTGGCAGCGCTTGAGCCCGAAGCCGCTCGTCCTTACTTCGACGGTGCCGCCCTGGACGGGGAAGACGGCGGGGACTTTGGACTCGGCGTGATGCCTGCCATCGAGGTACAGGTGGGCCTTGACGTAGCCCTCCGACTGACTCTGATGCCTGACGTCGACGGCGTAGACCGTCTGCCGCCCGTCATCGTGCATCAGCCGAAGATGGAACAGTGCACGGGTAAGCATCTGCCACCAGCGGAAACGCTTCAACGGTCGCCCGTCCCCGGGCTTGACCCGCTGTACGGCCCGACGATGCCGCCACTCCTTGAGCATGCCTTTGCTCCTGTTACTTGCTGGGTTCGGCTTACTTGCTGGGTTCCGCCGCGCAGGCGAGGTCCTGCGTCGGGCGCTGCCCGGTGGTCAGGAATTTCGTCACCGTGTCGTTCGCGCACGTGTTGGGGCCGAACGGGTAGACACCGTGCCCGCCCTGGTCGGCCGTCACCATCGTGGCCCGCTTCCCGAACGCCCGCCGCAGAGCCTGGGCACCGGCCAGCGGCGTCCCCGGGTCGCGCTCGTTCTGCGCCATGAGCACGTTCGACGGGCCCCGGTCACCGATGCGCACCGGCTTCTCCACCCGCTCGTCCGGCCAGAACGCGCACGGTCCGATCCCGGCCGAGGACCCGCCCAGCATCGGGTACTTCAGCCGGTCGACCGCGACGTTCCGCTGATACTCCCGGACCGTCCCCGGCCAGCGACCGTCACCGCATATCACGTAGAAACGGCCGGCCATGAGGTTCTCGAAGTCCGCCAACGGCGGGCTGGGCGGCACCGGCCGGTCGGTGTCGAGCGCCTGCCAGAACTCGGCCAGCACGGGCATGTTCGCATCGGCGTAGAGGCGGTCGAACGTGAGCCCGCGGAACGACGTCGCGTCGATGCCCTGGACCGGTTTCGCCTCCAACCGCTCTGCGAGATCGAAGTACTTCGCGGTCACCTGCTCGGGTGTGGTGCCCAGACCGTACTCGGGGTGCGCGGCCGCGAACGCCGCGAAATCCGGGAACCGTTCCTCCAGTCCGGGGCCGAACAACCGCATGGCCGTGACGTCGTAACCGCCGGGACCCAGGTTGCTGTCGAGCACGACCCGGTCGCTGCGCTTCGGGAACATCGTCGTGTACACCGCACCGAGGTAGGAGCCGTAGGAGCCACCGAGGTACGAGACCTTCGGCTCGCCCAGCGCCGCCCGGATCCGGTCCATGTCGCGCGCGGTGTTCGCGGTGGTGGTGTGCGGCAGCATCCACGCCGTCCGAGAGGTGGCGCACTGCTCGGCGACGGTCCGCGCGTTCCCCGCCTCCCGCGCGACATCGGCCGCGGTGCGAGCGTACGGCGGGAGGTTGCCGCGGTCCTGCTGCTCCTGCGTCAGATCGCAGGTCACCCGCGTGCTGCGGCCGACGCCGCGCGGATCGAAGCCGATCAGGTCGTAGGAGTCCAGCACCTTCTGCGGCAGCCCTGAACCGGCGAGAACAGCCGGATAGCCGAGTCCCGTGATGCCGGGGCCGCCCGGATTGGTCAGCAACACGCCGCGGCGCTGCGAGGGTTCCCTGCTCGCCAGCCGGGAGATCGCGATCTCGATCTGCCGGCCGTCCGGATCCCGGTAGTCCAGCGGGACTTCGAGCGTCGAGCACTCGAGACGGGGTAAGGCGGCCGTCTCCCGGGCGGCCTTCTCCGAGCACGGGCTCCACCGCACGGTGTCCGGCGTCGCCGCCACCGACACTCCCGGAATCGCGGTCACCGCCACCGCGGCGGCGGCGAGGGCGAGGGCGAGGGGCAGGGTTCGGTGCATCTGATGTCCTCCTGAGGGCGCACACGGGCGCGCGGAGGCGCCGGCCAGCGGGCATGAGGCGGCCCCACCGTTGGCCGTGCTTGCGGACCGGCACGTCGATGGGGGAGGGGTTGGAGACGTCGAGGGCGACCAGGCTGAGTGTGTGCCCGGCGAAGTCCAGTGTTCTTCCGGCGCCGCCGCGTCGACAGTGACACATGTCATCACTTCCCACCCGTCCGCTCGAACATGACCTACGCGACCTCATGGATGCCGTCTTGTAGGTGGCTCTCGTAGATGGCTCCCGCCGTGGCGAAGGAGGAGGATCTCGGCGGCGATGGACAACGCTGTCTCCGCCGGGTCGGCACCGCCCAGGTCGAGGCCCACGGGGGCGCTGAGCCCTGCCAGTTGGTCGTCCGCGAGCCCCGCCTCGCGCAGCGACACCTTGCGCCGCTCGACGCTGCGGCGCGAGCCCATGGCGCCGACGTATGCCAGGTTCATCCGCAACGCGGCCTTGAGCAGGGGGACTTCGAACTTCAGGTCGTGGGTCAGCGAGACGACCAGGGTGCGGGCGTTTGGGGCGACGACGCGGCGGGTTTCCGGCTGTCGCGGACTACGCTTGGGGGCATGCCCGACTCAGGTCCGCACCGGACCTCGACCTGCGCCTGGTCCGGTACTTCACGGCCGTCGCCGAGCACCGGAACTTCGGCCGCGCCGCTGCGGCCCTCCACGTCACCCAGCCCTCCCTGAGCCGCCAAGTCAGGCCGCTGGAACGGCAATTGGGCGCCACCCTCCTGGATCGCACCCCCCGAGCCACCCGGCTCACCGAGGCCGGAGAGGTCTTCCTGCCCCGCGCCAAGGCCCTGCTGCGCTCAGCAGCCCAGGCCGCGGCGTACACTCGCGCCGCCGCCGAGCCGAGCCGAACCGCATCGCCATCGGGTACACCACCGGCCTCGACGTCCCCCCCCCGGCCGTGCGCGAACTGCGCGACCAGCACCCGGACGCCGACGCCCACACCCTGCACGTGGCCTGGAACGAACCGCGCGCGGCCCTGCTCGAACACCGGGTGGACGCGGTGGTGGCCCGACTGCCGTTCCCCACCGACCAGTTGGACGTGACCGCCCTGTACGACGAGCCCCGGGTCCTGCTCGTCCCCCGCGATCACCGGCTGGCGGGCAAGGAGTCCACCACCCTCGACGACATCGCCGACGAACCCCTGCCCCGGCTTCCCGACCCGGTCTGGAACGCCTTTTGGCGCATCGACCCTCGGCCGGACGGAAACCCGGCACCCGACGGTCCCCTCGTCGAAGCCGTCGAGGACAAGTTCGAGCTCATCGCCGCCGGGCAGGCCGCGGCGATCGTCTCGTCCGGCCTGCGGGCCGACCTCATCCGCCCGGACCTCACCACCGTCCCCCTGCACGGCGTCGAGCCGAGCCACGTCGTCCTCGCCACCCACGCCGACGACCACAACCGTCTCGTGGCGGCATTCCGCGAGTCCGCCCACGCCCACCTCACCGGGCGCGGCCTGTAAGGCAATCCGCCTCCACCGATGGCGCGCTCTTGTCGTCCACCGCCACCGGATTGCCGCCGGATTAACCCTGTGCGTCACCAGCGGGCCGCGCCGAGAACGCCCGAACGTGCCTTCACGGGGACGGCTGCGGGCGTCATGGCGCTTGGGGGTCTCAGGCGTCCGGGGCTGTGCTCGCGTACTCAGGCCACCGTTCAGCGGGTGACGGCGAACATGAGCAGAACGATGAAGAGCGCCAGGACGCCGAGGGTGGCGCCGATGAGGGACGGGCCGAAGTTCGTGGCGCGGCCTCGCTCGTTGTGCCAGATGCCCAGCCCTCCGAGGAGGAGAGCGAGGAGCCCGAGGGGTGCGGCGACGAAGTCACCGATGACGGGGACGAAGGAACCCAGAAGGGCGACAATGCCCATGATGAGGGACGTGTCACCCGGGCCGTTGCGGGGCGCGGCCCCGGGGGGTCCCTCGTCTTGATCCGGCATGCCGTCCTCTCCTGCTGGAATTCCGGTAGGCCCCCGAGAGGCCATGTGCCGTACGGCTGCCGGGCGGCGGGGCGGTCCCCTTCTCCACGGCCGGGGGCGTGCTGAAGTGCTCTGGGCCGAGCGAACCCCAGTGTGCACTACACCCTTTCCTCTCCGGTATGCCCACAGCGGAGCTCAAGGCCCGGTCACTCCTGAGCGGCGTGCCCCGCGAAACCAGCAACAATGAGTACTTGATGGGCAGTTGGTGGACAGTAGTGTGATCCCTTCCGCGCCGAGTGCCATGGCACGATGCCACCGTGTTCCAGCGACATTTCGACAACCTTCGGCACCCCGTGTGCTCCGCGCACAAAGGACGGGGAGCGGTATCGCCGCTGCTGATCCACGGTTACATCGATACGGGACAAGGCAGCCCGGCCCGGCCGGCACCGACACAGTTGGGATCCCCTTGTGACCACATTCTCTTCGCGCTACGCCACACCCGATGGGGGAGCCACCGCGCCCACCCTGGCCGCACGGGACCGGAGCACGGACGCCGCGGTCCTCGCCGCGCTGCGCAGCGCGGACGCCGAACGGGCGATCGTGGTCAGGGGCGGCACGATCCTGTCCCAGGACCCCGCGGTGGGGGACTTCGCCTCCGGTGACGTGCTCATCCGCGGAGGGAAGATCGCTGAGATCGGCCCGCACCTGGCCGCCCGGGCGGATGACGCGATCGTGGTCGACGCTTCCGACGCGATCGTGATCCCGGGGTTCGTCGACGCGCATGTGCATGCGTGGGAAGGCCAGTTGCGTGCGACCGCACCGGTGCTGGACTTCCCCGAATACCTCGGGTTCACCCATTTCGGCTACGGCCCGCACTACCGGCCGCACGACAACTACGTCGGCACCCTGGCCACGGCCCTGATCGCGCTGAACGCCGGCATCACCACTTTCATCGACAACTCGCACAACTCCCGTACCCCGGACCATTCCAACGCCGCTGTGGAGGCACTGCTGGACGCAGGCATCCGTGGCGTCCACGCTTCCGGCGTTCCGATCGGTGCGGAGGTGCCGAGTTGGCCCACCGATGTCGAACGCCTGCGTGCGGAGTACTTCGCCTCCGAGGACCAGCTGGTCACGCTGCGGCTGATGGACGTCTTCCCTTCGGCGGAGGTGTGGGCGTTCGCAAAGAACCACGACCTCTGGGTCTCGCACGAGATGGGCTCGCACATCGAGAACGTCGCGGACACACTGTCCGAGCTGAGCGCCAAGGGCCTGATGACCGACAAGCACACCTACAACCATGGCTTCGACCTGCCGGACAAGGCCTGGGATCTGATCGTAGGCTCCGGCGGTACCGTCAACGTCTGCCCGCGCTCGGACGCGGCCTTCGGACTGGGCTCGGGCTTCCCGCCCATCGACAAGGTTCGCGAACTCGGCCTGCGTCCAGGCCTGAGTGGGGACAACGAGATCAGTTACGGCTTGAATCCGTTCTCGGAGATGCAGACGCTGCTCAACGGACACCGCGGGCGCACGTTCGAGCGGATCGCGGCCGGTGAGGAGGGGGTGCCCGAGCACCTCTCCCCGGCGGATGTGTTCGAGTTCGCCACCATGGGCGGCGCCGTCAACGCCGGCCTCGACGCCAGAACCGGCTCGCTGACTCCGGGCAAGGACGCCGACATCGTGCTGATCCGCACGACCGACGTCAACACCGCGCCGTTGTCCAATGCGTTGGCCACCGTCACCGCGTTCGCTCATCCGGGAAACGTCGACACCGTTTTCGTGGCCGGGCAGGTCCGCAAGTTCCGCGGCGAACTCGTCGGCCGGGATCTGGGCAGGATCCGCGGTCTGATCGAGGCGTCTCGCGACCACCTGTTCGCCGCGAGCGGTCGGCGGCCGGACGTCCTGGCTCCCCAGGGCAGCACCGTCGCCTGACGGAGCCCGCTCTCCGGATCATGCAGTTCAGCCCCGAACCGTAGGACGGCCCGCCGGACATTGGCGGGCTGTCAGAACAGGAACCACCGTGATATCCGCAGTCGTCATGCCCGAACCGGACGCGCCGCTGGAGGTGCGCACCTTCCCCCAGCCGGAACTCGAGCCCGGGGCCGTCCTGCTGCGGACCCTCGGCAGCGAAGTGTGCGGCACCGACGCGCACTTGTGGAAGGGCCAGCTCGCGGGCGTGCCGTACCCGATCATCCCGGGGCACGTCAGCGTGGGACGGATCGCCGCCCTCGGCCCCACCGCCGCGGCCGACCAGGTCGCGAAGGACGTGTCAGGGGCACCTCTCGAGGTCGGGCAGCTCGTGACCTTCCTGGACGTGTACGGGACCTGCGGGCGCTGCTGGTACTGCACTGTCGGCCACGCCACCACGCGTTGTCCGGAGCGCAAGGTGTACGGGGTGACGCTGTCGGCCGACGAAGGACTGCTGGGCGGCTGGGCCGAGTACATCCACCTCAAGCCCGGCGTCCATGTCATCTCCCTGCCCGACACGCTGGACTGGCGCGCGTTCCTCGCCGGCGGCTGCGGCATGCCGACCGCACTGCACGCGGTGACGCTCGGCGGGATCGACTTCGGCGACACGGTCGTGGTCCAGGGCTCGGGGCCCGTCGGCCTGTGTGCCGCCGTGCTCGCCCAGTTGCGCGGCGCCGGACAGGTCATCGTCGTCGGCGGTCCGGAAGTCCGGCTGGACGCGGCGACCCGGTTCGGTGCCGATGCCGTCCTCGACATCGGCACCACGACCCCCGAGGAGCGCCTGGCGGCCGTCCGGGAGGCCACCGGAGGGCGCGGGGCCGATGTCACGATCGAGGCGACCGGGGTGCCCTCGGCGGTGCCCGAGGGCATGCGGCTGACCCGGGACGCGGGGCGGTACGTGGTCGTCGGCCAGTACACCGACGCCGGTGAGGCCACCTTCAACCCGCACCTCGACCTGAACCAGAAGCACCTGGACATCCGCGGGTGCTGGGGCAGCGACGTCGGACACATGTACCGAGCGGTCCAGGTGATGGCCCGCTACGGACGGCAGTTCCCGTGGGCCGACCTCATCACCAAGGAGTACGGGCTCGACGAGGCACAGCGCGCGCTGGAGGATGTCGCCGCGCAGCGGGTGGTGAAGGCGCTGATCGTTCCCTGACACCGCGGCCGGCGTCCGCATCCGGACGCCGGCCGCGGCTCGAGGGAGCCGGTGACGCAGCGGACTCGGGGAAGCACCACCACCGCGTCCAAGGCGGCCTTGGCGACTCTCAGCCGCGGACACCCCAACCGGTGTTGTGCCGTGGCCGGTTCCCGGCACCGCCGTGAAGCACGTCATACCGCCGCGTCTTTGATCCCTTCGGTTGATCCGACATGCGCGCCGTACGCTGTTGCACCGTGCACGGTTCGGTCGGTGAGGGGCTCTGGATATGCGGGACGGCGGCTCGTTGGGTGACCTCGTGGTCGCGGCGCGGGACCGGGCCTTCGCCGGGCGGGTGGCGGAGCTGTCGCTGTTCCGGTCCTCGCTGGCGGGGGAACCCGGCGCTTCGCCCGTGCTGTTTCTGCAGGGGCCCGGCGGGATCGGGAAGTCCACGCTGCTGAGGCGTTTCGCCCGGGAGGCGCGGGAAGCGGGGCGGCTGGTGGTCGAGGTGGACGGCCGTACGGTTCCCGCGACGCCGGAGGACTTCGAGGAGGCCGCGGGCAAAGCGATCGGTGAGCCGGCGTCGGTGCTCCTGGTCGACACCTTCGAGCGCTGTCAGGGCCTGGAGCACTGGTTGTGGGAGCAGTTCCTGCCGCGGCTGCCGCTGGGCGCGGTGGTGGTGGTCGCCGGTCGCGCGGCCCCCGATCCGCGCTGGATCGCGGACCCGGGATGGGCGGACCTGATGCAGGTGGTGCCGCTGCGGAACCTGACCGAGGCCGACGTGGAGGCGTACCTGCGGGTACGTGGTGTCCCGGCCGGTGCGCACAAGGCGCTGTTGTCGTTCACCGGTGGCAATCCACTGGCGTTGTCACTGGCCGCGGCGGTCGTTGTGCAGCAGGACCCGGACGGGACATCCCGGGCGGCCGACTGGTCGCCGGGCCGGGACGTGATCGCCACGCTGCTGCCGCAGCTTGTGGGGGATCCGCCGAGCCCGGAGCACCGTACGGCGCTGGAGGTGTGTGCTCAGGCCGTTGTCACCTCCGAGGCTCTCTTGCGGGCGATGCTCGGCGATGATGCAGACGAGCTGTTCGCCTGGCTGCGGGCCCAGCCGTTCATCGAATCCACCGAGGCCGGGCTCTTTCCCCACGACGTGGTGCGCGAGGTGCTGGCCGCTGATCTGCGCTGGCGTGACCCGGAGGGATTCGCCGTTCTGCATCGGCGGATGCACCAGTATCTGTTCGGCCGGATCCGGGAGGTGTCCGCCGCACAGTCCCTTCAGGCGATGCAAGCCCTGGCATACCTGGAACGGGCTCCCGGTTCGATTACCGACACCGTCGTGTGGCATCCCGACGGCGCGGTGCGGGAAATGCCCTGTTCTCCTGCCGACGAGCGGCGGGTCGTGGAGCTGGTCCATGAGGCGGAAGGCGCCGATTCCGCTGCTATCGCCCGGTTCTGGCTGGACCGGCAACCCGAAGCGTTCACTGTCTACCGCACGACTGGGTCCGATGACATCGTTGCCTGTTCGGCCTGGCTGGAGCTCAGCGGGCCGGAGGGGGAGGACGTCGATCCGGTGGTGTCCGCCGCCTGGGCCCACGCACGCGCCGGTAACCCACTGAGTGCGGGTGAGCACATGGCCCTGGCCCGGTTCCACGTGCACCCGCAGGTGTACCAGCGGCCCTCGGCCACCCACAACCTGGTCACGTTGCGCGCGACGGCGGAGATCATCCGCGCCGACCGCCTGGCCTGGTCGTTCGTCGTGAAGCGGGACGACGGCTTCTGGAACAGCTACTTCGAGCACTCCGGCATGATGCCGACCGATGTCGTGCCCGTGGTCGGCGAGTACGGGTACCGCCTGTTCGCGCACGACTGGCGTGCCCAGTCCGCCATGGCGTGGGCGGCCGAGCACGGTCTGCGGGAAGGCGCCTCTGCCGTGCCGGCTCCGGCCGGTGTCCCGCAGGAGCGGACGGACCAAGTCGTGCTGTCCCGGCCGGAGTTCGACACCGCCGTACGGAATGCCCTGCGTGTGCTGTGGTGGCCCAAGGAACTCGCGGCCAACCCCCTCAGCCGCAGCCGCCTGGTCGCGGAGAACGGCGGGAGCTTGCACGATGTGCTGCTGCGTGCCATCGACACCCTGCCGGACGAGCGTGGCGGGGAGAAACGCCACCATGCCCTCACGGCCGCGTACAGCAAGGCCGCCCCCACCCAGGAAGCGGCGGCCAGACGCCTCGGAATGTCCTTCAGCACCTACCGCCGCCATCTGACGGCCGCCGTGCAGCGCGTCACCGACATTTTGTGGAGTCATGAACTGAGCGGAGAACCGATCCCCCTTCGCCGGGACCGATCTGCGGAACGGTAAGGCCCTGCGCGGCAAGTGCCGTCACAGTGCCCGGACTTACGCCGGGCCTGCGACCCGTATGCGGCACGGCATCACCAGGAGCGGGTGAACCTCAGCCCTTGGCGATCAGTCCGAGTACTTCCCGAGCATGGTCGATCGAGCCGTCGACCGTATCCACCTCGTACATCGAGTCGACCATGTAGTGGTCGATGCCCGTCCGCTCGTGAATCTGTTTGATGACATCGGCGACCGCCGCCGTACTGGTACCGGCGTCGATGTTCACGCGCAGAATGGTGTCGATCGCCCCCGGTTCCCGGCCTGCCTGCTCTGCGAGCCGGTCCAGCAGGGAACGCTGGGCGACCAGACCGTCGATGTCGACATAGCTGGGCACCACACACAGGGGCAGCCACCCGTCGCCGCGCCGTGCGACACGGTGCAGAGCGCGCTCGGACAGCGCACCGAGATAGAACGGCGGCCTGGGCTTGCGAGCCGGTTTGAGCGGCGAGTGGTGCAGCGGCACCGAAAGGTGGGTGCCGTCGTACTGGGCGGGATCCGTGGTCCAGATGGCTTCAAGGGCGTCGAGCAGTTCCTCCATGCGGGCACCGCGCCGGGTGAAGTCCTGGCCGGCCGCCTGGTACTCCTCGGGCGACCAGCCGATCCCGAAGCCGGGCAGCAGCCTTCCCTCACTGATCAGATCGATCGTCGTCAGCGACCGGGCGAGCTGGACGGGCGGGTAGAGCGGTGCGATGAGCACGTGGGAGCCGAGGAACACTCGCTGAGTGGCACTGGCGGCGATGCCCAGCAGCACGAACGGGTCCGCCGCAGGGTTGAGCTCCGGGGGAATGGTGGTGCCCTGCCCGCCGTACCCGACGACGGGGGCTACGGCGGCAAGGTTACGATCCGACACCCAGAGGCTGGCCGCGCCGGCTTCCTCGACTTCACCGGCGAACTTCGCCGTGTGCGCGATGCCGTATGCCTGCTTGTGGAACTGCGGAAGAGCGAAACCTATCTTCATGCCATCCTCTTCGATCTCTCGGTGGTGGATCGGCCCGGCCGTGGCCGCCGAACGATCCCTTGAAAACTGTCCGGCGGGCCGACACCTTGTGCGGCCACCATCGTGGGTACGGCCGTGTGCAAGCAACTTGAGCGAGTCACGATGCCACGGACCGTCGTACGGGGGCACAGCCGGTTCCGTTGGACATGAGGCGGTCGACGTGTCCGCGTACCTGTTTCTTGAGGTCCTCGGCGGTCAATCCCTGCCGGAGAATCAGGTGTTGCATGAGATCGGCGCGGATCGAGGCAAGCAGGACATGTGCCGTCCAGTCGGCCTCTGCGGGACCATGCAGGTGCACCAGTGATTCCCGCAGGGCCCGGTGGGCCCATGTGTAATGGTCGGCGAGAAAGGGATCGGTGCTTTGCGGGCCGATGCTCCCGCAGCCGGCGTCGAGTTCTGCGCAGAGGCCGAGGTGGTCCAGCTTGGCCTGCAGCAGGGCCAGGACGACCGCAGGCAGGCGTTCTTCCGGGGCAGCGGCCGGTCCCAGCGGCGAGGGCCCGTGCTCGACCGCCTCACGCAACGGCTGGAGCCGGTCGGCGAAGATGGCACTCATCAGACCCACGCGGTCCTTGAACCGTCTGAACACCGTGCCTTTCCCGACACCGGCGGCGGCCGCCACGTCGGCCATGGACACGCCCTCGGGTCCGGACCGGTCGAAAAGGGTATGGGCGGCGGTCAGTACTGTGTCCCGGTTGCGTCGGGCGTCCGATCTCATGACCGCCTGGGCCACGGCTGCTCCTGGGTGGTTCGGCCCTCGGCTCGGCTCGGTTCCGGCCGCTGAAGGGCGGAGGCCGCAGGGCCGCAGTGGCCCTGTCGTTGAGCAGACAGCATGTCTGTTGTCGCTGATCAACAGCCGTTCAACTACCGCTCATTTCATGCCTATCGCTGTTCATCGCTGTTGGCAGGGCAGGGCTGACAGGGCTGTGACGGTGGGCACGAATGAGCTGACATTGAGCGGGTCATGGCCTACGTGTGAGCGGTTCCACCGCGGAGGATGTGTGAAGTCCCGCGCTGCCGAGTCGGCACCGTTCGGCCCGCGCCCCCGACGCAGGCCGAGATTCGACGTCCGCACGGTCGCGGTATGTGATTCCGCGAAAACACAGAACTGGTGAATTCTCCATGGCGCACACAACCGAAACAGCCCTGGCGGCGAACGCCTTCTCGGGACGGCCTGACCACACGGCACCCGTAAATCCCCCGCCGGACCACGCGAGGTCCGCGACCGCCCTGCCGGACTACGCCCCTGTGCCGCCCGGAGCGCTGGGTCCAGCACTCAACGAGGACGGTTACTACGTCGGCCGGATCGAGCGGAACCTCTACTGGGTCACGGACTCCATCTACCAGGCGATGTTCCTGACGACTCGTGACGGTGTGGTGCTCGTCGACGCGCCGCCGACCATCGGACGGAATCTGTTCCGGGCGATCCAGGAGGTCGCCCGGGCCAACGACAAGCCGGAAACGGTCACCCACCTCATCTACTCGCATTCCCATGCGGACCACATCGGGGCGTCCGCACTCTTCGGCAAGGACGTGGTACGGATCGGGCACACGGAGACCCGCCGCATACTGCAGCGAGCGGGGGACCCGGACCGGCCCGCGCCGGAGGACACATTCGAAGACGTCTACGTCCTCAACGTGGGAGGCGAGACTCTGGAGTTGAACTACCACGGCCCCAACCACTCGCCGGACAACATCTTCGTCTACGCGCCGAAGCAGAAGACCTTGATGCTCGTCGACGTGCTCTACGCGGGCTGGGCCCCCTTCAGAAACCTCGCCATGGCGCAGGACGTTCAGGGATCGGTGAAAGCCGTGGACGTCGCCATGGGCTATCCGTGGGAAACCCTTGTCGGGGGTCACCTCGGGCGCCTGGGTGTCCGGGCCGACGGTGAGTTGCAAAAGCAGTACCTCAGCGATCTCGACGCCGGCCTGCGGGCAGCGCTGAACTCGCTTGATCCCGCTCCGTTCCTTGCGCGGTACAAGTCCTCCGGCAACGCATGGGCGATCAACAAGGCGTACCTGGACGCCCTGGCCAAGCAGGCGGCGGACCCCGTCATCGCCAAGTACCTCGACAGACTGGCCGGTGTCGACATCTACACCACGGAGAACGCCTTCTCACTGCTCGAGTCGCTACGGCTCGAGTCCAATGTACTCGGCCCCTTCGCCGTTCGAAATTAGTAATTCACCAAATCATCATCCTTGCTGTCCGGGTTCTCAGGGAGTTTCGACATGAAGATCGGTATAGGGCTGCCGAATCAGGTGCGTGAGATGCGTCCTTCCATCATCCCCGCGTGGGCTTCACAAGCCGAGACGGCAGGGTTTTCGTCGCTCGGCACTGTCGGCCGTATCTCCTACCCGGGCCTTATGGACACCGTCGCACTCGCCGCCGCGGCCGGCGCTACGAACACGATCGAGCTGATCAGTAACATCATGATCACCCCGGTGTGGCCGGCCACGCTCCTGGCGAAGGAAGTCGCCGGCATCGACGCGGTCTCCGGCCACCGTCTCACTCTCGGCATCGGCCTCGGCGGTCGTCCCGACGACTTCGTCGTCGACGGGCTGGGGCCGCGCGGCACGGGCAAACGGCTCGACCAGGACCTTGAGGTCTACCGGAGCGTCTGGCGGGGAGAGACTGTTGACGGTGCGTCGAATCCCCTGGTGCCCACCGGCACGCGCGACGTGCCTCTGATGTTCGGCGGCATGGCTCCTGCCTCGTTCGAGCGCATGGCACGTTGGGGTGCGGGGTACATCGGCCCTTCGGTTCCGGCGGAGATGGCCGCGCAGCCGTTCGACGCGGCCAGGGCCGCGTGGACGAACGCGGGCCGGGAGGGTTCGCCGCGGCTTGTGGCCATCGCGTACTGCGTGTTCGGCGACGTGGAGCGGGGACGAGCAAACGTCCTCGACTACTACAGTTCCGCCGGTGAGCAGGTCATGGGCATCATCAGCAGCGGTATCTGCGCCGGGCCCGACGCGGTGCGCTCCGCGGTGCAGGCCTACTCGGAACTCGGAGTCGACGAGCTCATCTTCAACCCGGCACTCGCCGACATCGACGAGGTGGCCCGGCTCGCCGACATCGTCCTCTGAGCTTTGTCGGCCCCTGAGCGGTGAGGCCCGCCGGGCTCGTCGGCTGTGGGGCTGTGGGGTCTTGGAGCGGGTGGGGCGGGGACCTCGATCTGGGCCCACGCATCGCATCCGCGTCGCGGCCAAGCGTCTCGCGGACCTTCGCACGCAGCCGAAGCCGGTTCGGCGAAGGCGAGGGCACCACCGTGCCTGCGGTGCGCCCGCCGTGGTGTGCACCGGCGCGGACCGGTGCAGCAGCCTCACGGGACGGTGCTGGGCGTCCAGCACCCGCCCGCCCCCGGCCAGGTCCACCACTCGGCCGACCGTGCCCGGTATCTGCACAGGTGACCACGCATGGGCAGGTCATGGGCAGAGATTGAACTTGTTCATGAGCAGGAGGCCCCGACATGATCAGCGGTGTGGTGGGTGACCGAGGCGGAGCGCCGTCTCGAAGTCAACCGGAAGAGCCGCTCGGACCGCCCGCCGGTAGTGGTGGGGTTGAGGATGCGATCGCGTTCTACGGGCAGCTCGCGGCCACCGTCCGCAGGACACGCTCCGCCGCCTGACGCCGCCCCCGCCACCGACTCCATCGTCCTCTTCGATCATTCCGTCACCGATTCAGTCAGGACCAGCCATGTCTGTCGCCGTCACGCCGTCTCCCGCCCCGCACTTCCCGGAGCCCGTCGCAATCGGCCACGCCCGTCGCCAAGTGCGCTCGCTGCTGGCGGAGTTGCGGTCGGGTGCATGGACGCCGACCGTGCTCGAGTGCCGTATTGCCGAGATCCTCACGACGAACATCGCGGCTGACGGCATGCTCTCGGCCGACCGCGTGCGCGCCGCCCTGTGGGAGGGAAGCATTGCCATGACGTACGAGAACGGTGGCTGCTTCGCCAGGGCCCTGGCGGACCTCGTGCCGGTGCTGGATCACACGGAGCCCACGTCCCTGGACGTGGTGGACACCGCGGGTGAGCTCGTCAGGGCGGTGGCCGAACAGAACTGAGAGTCGGCCACCGGAGCCGGTCCGAACCCGCAGTGCCCCGGGGATCGTTGGCACGCTTTCCGGACCACTGCGCCCTACGGCTCAGCACCCGAGGTGCCATACGGTTCTGCCTGGCCGGGACCAACGGTGCGTGCGGTCGTCGAACAGTACGGGGACGACCCCGTTCCGGGGCAGCGGTCGGCCGACCTGGCGGACCTTCCGTACCGGACGCGAGCATTGGCGCCGCTGCCCCGCCTCTGACCACTACCGCCACCAGCTCACCGCCCGATCAGGAACTTCTCCGCGGAGGAACTACACCCGTGCGTGACAAGCCGCCCATGGCCGCCATCGCCGAGATACCGGGCCCCAAAGGCATTCCCCTGCTCGGCTCGGCACTCGACCTTCAGCGCGACTCACTGGACACCTTCGTGCGTGCGCGGCGAGAGTACGGCGACGTGGTCCGTATCTCCGCAGGCCCGCCAGGACTGCGTTCGGTGATGCACTGCGTCTTCTCCGCGGCGGGCGCACAGCAGGTCCTGGCCACGCAGACGGCCAACTTCCGCAAGGACAACCGGCTTTACGAGGAGATACGGCTGTCCATCGGCAATGGCCTGCTCACCAGCCAGGACGCCGACTACCTTCGCCAACGCCGCCTCATCCAACCGCTGTTCACCAAGCGGCAGGTGGACGGCTACGCCACAGCGGTGACACTGGAGGCCGGCAGCACGGTGGAACGCTGGCGCGCCGCCCGCGACGCCGACGGGGACACGGTCGTCGACGTGATCAGGGAGATGGACCGGTTCGCACTGCGCACCGTGGCGCGCATCCTCTTCGGCGCGGACATCGAGGCGGCCGCCGACGTCGTGCACGACAACTTCCCCGTGATCAATGCGTACTTGCTCCGGCGCGGCTTCTCACCCGTCAACTCGCCGCGCTCCTGGCCCCTCCCGGCCAACCGCCGCGCCGAGGAGGCGACCCGCGCGGTATACGCGGTCTGCGACCGGATCATCGCCGCGCGCCGGGCGGCCGGAACGACGTCTGCCGCCGACGGCGACGACCTGCTCTCCCTTCTCGCCCGGGCCGGCAGCGAAGAGGACGGCAGCCTCGACGCCGCCGAACTCCGCGACCAACTCCTCGTCTTCCTGATCGCGGGTCACGAAACGACCGGGACGTCCATGACCTTCGCGCTGCACCTGCTGTCCCGGCACCCGGAGGTTCAGGCACGGGCACAGGAGGAGGTGGACCGTCTGCCGGCCGGGCATACCCCCTCGGCCGCCGACCTTGACCGACTGCCGTATCTGACGAGGGTGCTGAAGGAGGCCATGCGGCTGTACCCGGCCGCTCCGCTGATCGGCCGCCGGTCCGTCGAAGCCGCCGAGATCGGCGGGCACGTCATTCCCGCCGGAGCCGATGTCCTGGTCCCGCCATGGGTCATCCACCGCCACCCGGACCTGTGGGACGACCCGGAGCGCTTCGACCCCGACCGCTTCACCCCCGAGCGCGAGGCCGCCCGGCACCGCTACGCGTGGTTCCCCTTTGGCGGCGGCCCGCGCGCCTGCATCGGCCAGCACTTCGCGATGCTGGAGTCCGTGCTCGCTCTGGCGGTGCTGCTGCGCGCGTACGAGCTGGAGGCGGTGGACAGGGAGGTGTCCGTGGTGGCTGGGATCACGCTTCAGGCCACGGGGACGGCGCGAGTGCGGCTTCGGGCCCGCCCCCAAGCCCGTTGATACGTGACGCGCCGCCCTGAATTTGAGGGGCGCTGTCAACCTGTCGGCCGGTCGGGCTCGTTGCCGGTAGAGGGTGTGCTGGTGGGAGCCTGAGTTCCTCGACCTCACGGATGCCGAGCAGGAACGAGGCGGACAGCCGGGCGATTCCGCCACGGATCTCGCACAGGAGCGGCAGCCGCGAAGGGCCGTTGCCGAAGACACGGCGATGGTGCGCTTCCCGTGACGCGCCGAGACTGCCGCGACCCGGGTGGCGGGCCCGCTGCCCGTCGGAAAACCGGGTGCGTGCGGCTGTGACGGTCACCTACTGTGCGGGCATGCACGTGGTTTTCACAAAAGGTGCCGGTACCAGTTACGACATTGCCGTGCACCGCGAGACCGGTGCCGCGCTTGCCCCGCGCAACGGGCCCGGCGGGCATCCGTATCTTCCGCACGACCTGGTGCACTTCCTCGTCGAGGTGGAGGCGGGCATCAAGCTCGGGGTCTACGGGCGGCTGGCCGCCGGTGACAACGGCCTGTTCTGGCCCGCCGACCCCGCGGAGCGGGCCAAGGCCGCCCGGCGCCGCAAGTCGAAACCAGTGAAGTCGTCCCCGCAGGCGCAGGCCGACATGGCCAGGTCGGAGGAGCTGGCGGGCATCTCCGTACCCGTGTGGGAGGTACGGCACGGCCATGCGCGGGAGCTGCCGGCGTATGTGACGGTGGGGGAGATCCCCCCGGTGGTCGACCGGATCGTGTCCCGGTTCGACGAGTACGCCGACCGCTGGCACGCGCTGTCGGTCGGAGGCTCGCTGACCCTGACGTGGTGACGCCGGCTCAGCCCGCCTGGTCCAGACACCCCTCAATGGACGGGGGAGATCAACAGAGCAGGCCTGCCCTTCCCTGAGAACTCGTCACGAGATCGCCGCTGAAGCGGGTGCGAGGGGCAGCCGGGATCCGGCGGCTGGATCCGGCTGCCCCTCGCGGTGTTTCACCGCGCGTCAGCCGTTGGGGTTGAACGGGATGGCGGACGGCTTGGCCCGCTCCAGTTCGAGGTTGAACCGGCCGTCCTTCAGCGGGAAGTTGGCATCGCCCCAGGTGCGGTCCTGCATCCTGGTCTGGAGGTTCACGTTGTTGTTGCCCTGCGGGAAGCTGTTCCAGCTGACCAGACGCGGGAAGTCCCAGCCGCCGTCGCCCCAGGCCTCAGCGGTCTCGCCCGACTTGGCGAAGCGGAAGGTGTGGGTGAGTGCGCCGTCCTTGTGGTAGACGACCTTGAGGCGGGCGCCGTCCCTCGGGACCGAGTCGAACGTCGTGGTCGTGTAGTTGCCGTGGCCGGAGACGGACGCGTACGTGGGCAGGCTGTCGCCCTGCCGCACCCAGAGGACGGCGGCCTCCCAGTCGTGCCGGTGCGACGTGGCGGTGCAGTCCGCGCAGCTCATGTCCTTCTCGAAGTACAGGGTGTAGACGATCCCGCACCAGCCGTTGTTGCACTTCACCCGCGAGTAGGTGTTGGCGTTGCCGAGGTGGCCCGAGCGGCACTGGCCGGTGACGGGTCCGCTGTCGTCGAGGCCGCCGTTGAGGGTGCCGTTGATGTCGATGGCCGTCGCGGGGAGGCAGCCGTCGGAGTCGTAGTCGAACACCGGCTGGAAGGTCTTCTGGAACGCGGTGGTGCTCTCGGGCAGCGGAGTCAGTACGGCGGCACTGGCGCTGCCCGTGAGTCCGACGGTCAGCGCGACGGCGCTGCCCACGACGGCGGCGGCCCGGCCGAGACGGCCTGGACGGGATCTCTTGCTGCTCTTGACTGCTTGCGACATCAGCGGTTCTCCACTTGCTCTACCTCGTGGGACGCCGGTGATCCGGCTTGGCGGGAGAGAGACTTGCAGGTGGAGAGTTGATCGTCACTACTTTCACCAGGGCAATCAGTTCCGAGGGCGAGTGTTCGGCGATGCGTGCCTCCGCGGTCACCAACACCACACTTCGACTGATCAGGATTTAGAGGTCGCTTTCGTCTCTAACACCTCTATTTCTGCGAGATCTCGTGGTGCGGGGCTGCGGTGCGGGTGCTGGTGTGGTCGAGCCTCGACGGTTGGGCGGCGGCCTGTGACTCGGCCCCGCGGACCCACTCCATCCGGCCGCGATCGGCGATGTTGTGGCACCGGGAGCATTTCCGGCTGGTCGGCTCCCTCAAAGGAGTCTCCGCACGCCTGCTGCGCACGGAGTACCCCGAGTACATCCGGCGCTACCTGTGGGGCGAGCACTTCTGGTCCCCGTCCTACTTCGCCGCCTCCACCGGAGGCGCCACATCGAGATGCGGTTCCTCCCGATGACTGATGCCCACGGGATTCCTCACAAGAATGATTTGAAGGTGGGAGGAGCGGGGCCTGAGACGCCGGTGATCGTCGCAGTCGCGCGGGAGTTGTGGGTGGACGCGGACACGGCCGGTACGTGGCGGCGGCGGTTTTTCGCTGACGTGCCGGTCGACGAGCCCCGGCCGGGCCGGCTGCCACCAGCAGTAGCGATCAAGTGCACGTCGGCCGCCCGGCGTTCCTGCAGTTCCAGGGCGGCCCACTCCGCAGACCGGACCGCCGAATACCGGGCCGGGCCGGTGCCCCGTGGCCGGCCCCTTCACCGTCCGGAACCGCCCGTTGCCCCCGCGGGGAATTCCTCGATGCCGACCACCCGCAGCAGCTCCAGCCGTTCGCGGGTCTCGGCGTCCGCCGGGGTGAGAACCAGCAGTTGCTGTCTCTGGTCGGGAGTGACCAGGGTTTCGCAGTCCATCATCAGGGGGCCCACCCGCGGGTGCCGGAAGGTCTTGCGGTCGGCGCGCCGGACCGCTACCTCGTGCTCGGTCCAGAGCCGGCGGAAGTCGGCGCTCGCGGCACGCAACCGGTCGACGAGTCCGGCCACCGTGGGGTCGCCGGACCGGCGGCCGACGGCCGCGCGCAGGTCGGCCACGAGCTGACGGGCGTGGTACTCCTGCTCCTCGGGCGGGGTGACGGCGCGGGCGGCGGGATCGGTGAACCAGCGGTACACGACGTAGCGCCGGTCGCCGGAGAAGCCGGTCAGGTCGCCCGTCAGCAGGACGTGCGCCCGGTTCTGGGCGAGGACCTCGCCCAGGTCGGACAGCACCAGGGCCGGGGTGTCGCCGAGCAGGTCGAGCATGCGCATCAGGCCGGCGCGGGCCAGGCGGGCCACCCCGTCGGCGGGCGGGGGCCGGTGGCCTGCCAGGTGGAACAGGTGGTCGCGCTCGTCGTCGGAGAAACGCAACGCCCGGGCCAGCGCGCCGAGCAGCTGGGCCGAGGGCTGACTGCTGCGGCCCTGTTCGAGGCGTACGACGTAGTCCACCGACATGCCGGCGAGCATGGCCACCTCTTCCCGGCGCAGGCCGGCGGTGCGGCGGCGGGGACCGTCGGCGATGCCGACCTCGGTCGGGCGGATCGCCTCGCGGCGGCGGCGCAGGAAGTCGGCGAGCTCGTCACGTTGCATGCTCCCCATGGTCCCTCGCGGCGGCGGGCCGAGCCAGGGAGCGGCGCTCCCATGATGAACGCTCCGCTCCCGCACAACGCGGCACGAGCGCACGGTGGGTGACAGACCGACATCGAAAACGAAGGAGAACGCCATGCAGACACGAACCCTGGGCACCACCGGCCCCGCCGTTTCCGCGCTGGGCCTGGGTGCGATGGGCATGTCGGGCGCCTACGGCGCGACCGACCGCGCGGAGAGTATCGCCACCGTGCACGCCGCGCTGGCGGCCGGCGTCACGCTGATCGACACCGGCGACTTCTACGCCATGGGCCACAACGAGTTGCTGCTCGCCGAGGCGCTGCGCGGCCGGGACCGGGACAGCTACCAGTTGAGCGTCAAGTTCGGCCAACTGCGCGGACCGGGCCCCGTGTTCGGCGGGCAGGACGGTCGTCCCGAGGCGGTGAAGAACTTCCTGGCCTACTCGCTGACCCGGCTGGGTACCGACCACATCGACATCTACCGTCCCGCCCGGCTGGACCCGGCGGTGCCGATCGAGGAGACGGTGGGCGCGATCAAGGAGATGATCGACGCCGGGTACGTACGGCATATCGGCCTCTCGGAGGTCGACGCCGCGACGATCCGCCGGGCGCACGCCGTGCACCCGATCGCCGACCTGCAGATCGAGTACTCGCTGCTGTCCCGCGCGGTGGAGGCTGAGATCCTGCCCACGCTGCGCGAGCTCGGCATCGGCCTGACCGCGTACGGCGTCCTCGGGCGCGGACTCATCTCCGGGCACTGGTCCGCCGACCGCACCGCAGGACCCGGCGACAGCCGCGCCTTCAGCCCGCGGTTCTCGACCGGGAACGTGGAACACAACCTCGCCCTGGTGGAGGCGCTGCGCCGGGTCGCCGAGGCGCAGGGCTGCACCGTCGCTCAGCTGGCCTTCGCCTGGGTTGCCGCACAGGGCGAGGACATCGTGCCGCTGGTCGGCGCCCGCACCCGCGAACGGCTGGCCGAGGCGCTGCCCGCGCTGGAGCTGACCCCGACCGCGGACGACCTCGCCGAGATCGAGAAGGCGGTGCCGCCGGGCGCGGCACGCGGTGACCGATACCCGTCCGCGTTCATGGCCGGTCTCGGCGTGGGGAACTGAGTCCCGCTCTCGGGCGGCCCGCTCCGGGCCGCCCTCCAGCGGTTCTTGGCTCAGTGGCTCTCAGTAGTTCAGTTCTCAGTAGTTCTGCCACTCGTGTCGGGTGTACTCGAGTACAGCGGGATCCATCAGGGTGCTTGCCCGAACGTCCTGGCGGCGGCGGTCCACGGGGAAGACGGTGGCGGCTTCAAGGACGGTGTTGTCCAGGAAACGCAACGGCGGGGCGGCCTCGGCCAGCCGCAGCCGTGGCGGCCGGCCTCCGGCGTCGACGGTGGCCAGGACGAAACCCCAGTTGCCGAAGCTGGGGACATCCACCTGGTACTCGGTGGTGGTGTAGCCGGCCTCGCCGATCGTGGCGGCGATGGACCAGTAGGTCTTGGGGGCGAAGAACGGAGAGCCGCCCTGCACCACGACCTGGCCTCCGGGATTCAGGACCTGGCCCAGCAAGTGGTAGAACTCCACGCTGTACAGCTTGGCCAGCGCGGCGGTGTCCGGGTCCGGAAAGTCGATGACGACCGCGTCATAGCGCTGGGTGGCGTCCCGCAGCCAGTTGAAGGCGTCAGCGTTGACGACGGTGACCCGGGGGTCGCCGAGCGCGTCGTCGTTGAGTTCGAGCAAGGGGGCGAACGTACGGGCGAGTCGCGTCATCGCCGGGTCGAGATCGACCAGCGTCACCTCTTCGACGTCGTCGTAGCGCAGCACCTCCCGCAGGGCCAGCGCGTCTCCGCCACCCAGGATCAGCACGGATGAACGTTTTCCCGACAGCGCGGGGTGGACGAGCGACTCGTGGTAGCGGTACTCGTCGACGGAGGAGAACTGCAGATCGCCGTTGAGGAACAGCCGCGTGTCGGAGCTTTCGGTGAACGCGGTGGACCGGGTGATGACGATGTCCTGATATGGCGTGGTCTCGGCGTGGACGATCGGGTCGCGGTAAAGCTGCTGACGCGCGCTCACCTCGATGTCCTCGGCCAGTACGTACACCGTGCCGAGTACGGCAAGGACGGCGGCCGCTCCGGTCAGCAGCGAAATCCGTATAATGCGGCGTGTCTGGTGGCGGAAGATCCACAGGACGACGAAGACGCCGGCCACGGCGTTGACCGACCCCACCACCAGTGCGCCCTTGAGCTGGCCGAAGGTCGGCAGAAGCAGCAGCGGGAAGCAGAGGCCGCCGACCAGCGCTCCGACGTAGTCCGCGGCGAACATGTCGGCGACCGCGCTGCCCGCCTCCTGCCGCCTGATCCGCTGAAGCAGCGTCATCAGCAGCGGAATCTCCGCCCCGATGAGGAGGCCGATGGTGAAGGAGACCGTCACCATGGCGGGCATGTAGAGCCGCAGCCAGGCGAACGACACGTACAGGATGAGCGCTGACAGGCCCCCGACGAGGGCCAGCATTGCCTCGACCAGGACGAAGGCGCCGACCGCGCGCCGCTGCAGCGGCTTGGCGGCCAGAGAACCGATGCCCATGGCGAAGACCATGACGGAGATGACCACGGAGGTCTGCATCACGGAGTTGCCGATGAGGTAACTGCCCAGCGCCGTCAGCGCCAGTTCGTAGACCAGGCCGCAGGCCGCGCAGACGAACACCGCGAGCAGCAGCAGGAAACGCGCCCCCCGCGAGTAGGGCGCGGGGGGCTGTGCCGGGGCCGTGGCCGGAGTTGTGTCGTCCGTGACTGCGGTGCCCATGGCGAGGTCAGGAGACGGCGGCGCCGACCATGAAGGCCGTGCCGATATACATCGCTGCCTGGACCCAGGCGGCGGGGTGGGGGCGGTCACCGTTGTCGTCGAGCACCGCGGCACCCATGCGACCGGGGGTCAGCAGACCGACGATGCAGGAGATCAGCGTCATCACGGCGACGCCGGCGAGGCCGTACAGCAGGGTGCTGAACAGGCCGTAGCCGAGGCCTTCTTCGGATTCGCTCGACCTGATGGACTGGTCGACGACGAGGCCGATGGCGACCGTCTGGCCGGCGAGGAGTACCGCGGCGCCGCGGTTGCGTTCCGTCCACACCACGTGCACGAGCTTTCCGGGGGTGACGAGGTCGAGGGCGATGAAGCCGACCGCCATCACGACGAAGCCGGCCAGTCCGTAGAGCAGGGCGGTGCCTGCCGACTCCAAGATCTCTGCCACAGGGATGCCTTTCGAAGACTCGTCGAGGATTCGGATGGGGGAGTACTGCGGTGGGTCACTTGCCGGCGCCGGGGCCACCGCCGCGGAACGCGTCGCTGTCCGGATCCGGCCACACGGACCCGATGTGGGGCCGCCAGCGCGTGTAACCCCTGCGGTAGTCGTCGACCTCGATCCGGCTGCCACCTTGGAAGGGGGTGATGGCCACGATGTCGTCGCGGTAGCGCAGGAAGACCCTGCCGTCGTCGCTGACACGGTCCTGGGAGGACTTGTGGCCGTGGATCTCGTCCCCGACCTCGGAAGGCGTGTCGCTCCGGTCGACATAGCCCACGCCGCCTCCGCGGTACTCCTGGCGGATCCAGCTCGACGGTACTTCGTTGCCGCCGTCCGAACTCCCCGAACAGGCGGCGAGAGCAACCGCGGCAAGTGACACCACGCTGATGCGTCTAACGGTCTTCATCGGGCCTCCAGCCGGGTGCGTGTCGCCACGATCCGGCGGCTTTGCGGGTAGGTGTGCCAGGTGCGCCAGCCAAGCCACGTGCTCTGTCCCTGGACAGTCATCGCGGTCACTGCCTCGGGGGAGCCGGGGAAGACTCCGTACAGCGCCAAGGGGTGTTCGTCCGACCGGCTGCGGATACGTTCCACCTGCGCGCTGAACTCCGGTGCGGTGAAGTCCTGGACGCGGGCGCTGAAGGAGTACTGCCAGCCGTGGAATTCCCGAGCGGCGCTGTCCGGCAGGCCCCCCTCGACGCCGGGCAAGCACGCCACGGTTTCCCGGACCGGCCCCGCGAAGACCTGATGGGAGGCGCCCAGGAGCCTGAGCTGCACGTCGATCCCGCCAATGGTCAGGTCGCGTACGGCGAGTGCCTCACACGCGGGGTAGCCGAGCGTGAACGAGAGTTGGTCGGTGTCGGTGTCCCGATACGGAGTCGAAAGCGCTATGCCGTTCATCTGACGCCACCGGAACAGCTGGTCGGGGCTCCCACGACGGCAGTGGGTACGCCGCCCAGGACGGCATGCTCGAACTTCAACGATGATCCCCCGACTCCGAAACTGCGGAAAGCGTCGCTGAGTATGGCACAGGGCACATGAGTCACATCAAGGGGTACGCTGCCTGCGATTCGACGGCGTATGCGCGCGAGGTCGCCGACCTCGCCGCCGGATCTGCCTGACGAACTGGCTCGCCATCAGGGCCCGTTGGACGAGCTGCGGGTGATCTCCGTCAGGAGGCCGGCGGGACCCAAGACGGATGTCAGGCACAGACGATGGGACAGCCGCGCCGGATCGAGTGCTGGGCAGCACGCAGGAACAGCGCCACGTAGAAGGCCGTGTCCAGGTCATCGCTCCACAATCCCGGTCGAGTGGCGGCCAGTTCCGTCGCTTCTCGCTCCCTGAACCACATGGTCAGGTCGAGGTTGTCGCACGTCGCCGGAGTCTCGGCCGGCAGGTCGATGGCCGCCACCAGTTTCTCCGCGACTGCCAGCGCTCGAGGAGCGCCGGCGACCATGGTCGAATCGCTGTAGCCGGACTCGATGGGCAACAAGATCTCCCCGTCGAGAGACAGAGGCACAAGCACCGTCCAGCCGCAAAGAGTCTCCGATTCCTCTGGCGACAGGTGCGCCTGGCACAACGCGAAGAAACCGGTCATGGACGGGGTCAGCTTCTCCTCGAAAGCCTGCCCTGAACCACGTACGAAGTCCGGCTCCTCAGGTACGGCCTCATACGGCGGCAGGCCTCGCCGCCTCAACTCCGCGTTGAGCGCCGAGGCGACTTCGCCCCACCCGTTTTCCCCGTCGTCGAACCATTCCTCCGCACCGACACTGACCAGATACACGCCCATGTGCGGAACGTACCGTGCACAACTGACATCGATCACGGAGCCGGCCGGACCCGCTTGCCCAGGAGAACGCAATCCGGTGCGGTGGACCGACGGCGGTGATTCGAAGAATGCCGCCTGGGGCGGATCGAGGTAGGCGTGCAGCGGTACGCCCGGCCGGCCAGTTGCCCGGGCAGTCCGGTCGCGGTTCGCGGTTCGCCCGCATCCTCACGATCACGTCTTGGCAGACGGGCGTCGTCGCGCCGTGCGCGGCCCCGTGCCACAGCTGTTCACCACACCGCATCGAGAGCTGAGGTCAGCTGGGAGATGGCCGCCAGGTCCGGCAGGCTGCGCAAGGAAGCGACGACCAGGTTGCTTGCGAACTCTCGCTGCGCGGCGGTCACGGTCGGGTCGATGGCGCACTCGGCCTGCACGTGGATGAAGTTCAAGTCCGTCGCGAAAAGCATCGAGAACGACTGTGGCCCTTTGACGGCAGCCTGGCCTCCGGCGCTCCGGTAGGCCCGTGCCAGTCGCCGGGCGGAATCGAGGTTCATCCGGTTGCGGCCCGACCATACGTACACGGCGCGTGCCAACTCTCGTTCCGCCGAAGCGGACCCGGCGTTGTCCCAGTCGAGGAGAACCGGTCCGTCCGCGCCGACCAGCACGTTCTGGGGCTGCAGGTCGAGATGCGACGTCACCAAATCGTCGGGGCCGGCCGGGGTCACCCATTGCGCCAGCTCCGCCGCGGAAGTGGCGATGAACCGGCCCAGCGCGTCCGACCACGGAAGGCCGGCCTGCTGAACCCTCTTGTGGAGGTCTTTCCAATCGGCCTCCTGGGGGCACTGTTCGTACCAGGAATTCGGTGCCTCAGCCGCGCCTTCTCCCGCCCTGTGGAGCAGTGCCATGGCCCGGCCGAACCAGTCCAGGATGTCGGGATCGGAGGCGTCCGCCGTGGTGCCGTCGATCCAGTCGTACAGCTTGACGTAGGACCCGCCGGCAGAGGGGGCGAGTTGGGAGACGTATGCGCCGTGGCCATTGGGGATGAGCCGCGGTGATGCGATGCCCAGGTTCTCCGCGGCCTGCCGTAATGCGGCCTCCCGGCGGACCTGTTCTTCGTTGCAGCCGAAGAGGAGTTCCTTTATCGCCCACGACGAGCCGTTTCCGGACAACTTCCAGATCTGGCCCAATGCGCCACGGGTGATCGGTGCCACCGTCCACGGTCCGGAGCCGAGTGTGTACGTCTCCGCTAAGAAGTCGGCGTTGTCGTGCATGCAGGTGCCTCTCCGGATGCTGATGGCCAGCGCTGACTATAAGACAGCGCTTGCTCTCGCGATGGCGACTTGATGCCCTGGGCGTCGCCGGCGCCGGCTGCTGTCCTGGCCTTCGAAGGTGTTCAGGCCCGCCGCGCAGCCCGGGCCAACGGGCCCGCAGGCGAGCGGGGTTGGTCCGGGTGCGGTTGCCGGTTGAGGCCGGAGGTTCCGCGAGAACTTCTGCAGCCAGGGTGCGCCCGGTCCGGTCTGCCGACCGGGCGCACCCCGTCAGCGAATCATCCGGCCGGCTCCTCGGACCGAGAGGCAGGCAGGGCAATACGCCGGACAACCATCCCGGCCGCCGCAAGTCCTGCGATGGCGAGAAGGCTGGTTGTGAGGAACGGGACGGTGCCGGTCGACGCGGGGGCGAACCCGATGCCGACGTAGAGGGCGATCCCGGTGGAGCCGCCGAGCTGGTCCGCGGCTCGCTGGACACCGGATGCGATGCCGGCGTCGTTCTCAGTGGCCCCGGTCACCGCGGCGTACTGCAAGCCGACAAGCCCAAAGCCCATGCCGGCCGCGATGAGCAGCATCGCCGGAATCATCGCGGGGGCATCCGCTTCAAGGTGTGCGGCGAGGGCGAGGGCAGCCATGGCCAGTACTGTGAAGCCGATCCCGGCCAGGGCGCAGACCTGGGCGCCCCAGCGTCCGAGCAGTTGCGGAACGAAGACGGACGCCGCAACGAGGGACACGGCCAAGGGCAGCATCGCCAGGCCCGCTTCGAGAGGACCGAGCGCCAGCCGGTCCTGCAGGTAGTAGGTGAACAGCAGGAACGATGTGGACAGTGCCGCGCTCAGGAGAGCGGTCGCAAGGTTCGCCAGGACCCGTGGCCGGTTGCGGAAGAACCTGAGCGGGACGAGTGGGTTCGCCGTATGACGCTCAACCATGACGAACAGGATTCCGGCGATCACCGCACCGGACAGTATCGCCGGCGGTAGCCACGGCAGCGTGCCGTCTTCCTCCCCTGCTTCAACGACCCCGAGGGCGAACAGCAGCGGAGCCGCGGTCAGCAGCAGTGATCCGGGCAGGTCCAGCGGTGTGCGCTTGACCGGCGGATCAGCCGGGACGAGGAGGGCCACCGCGGGGAGCACGACCAGGATGAAAGGCACGGACGTGAGGAAGATCCACCGCCATCCGAACAGTTCCGTGATGACCCCGGAGAGGACGAAGCCAAGAACCAGGCCGCAGCTGGCCACCGCCGCCCATACACTCAACGCCCGTGTCCGGCGCGGCCCTTCCGGGAACATGAGGACGATCACGGCCATCGCCGTCGGCAACGCGATGGCTTCACCGGCCCCCTGCAGCAGCCTTGCCGCTACGAGAAGGGGGAAGGACGGCGCAAGCCCGGCCAGCAGCGATGCGGATCCGAAGACCGCCGTCCCGAGCAACAGGATGCGACGCCGGCCGAGCACGTCACCCAGACGGCCACCGAGCATCAGCAACCCGCCGCCGGTGATCGTATATCCGACGACCACCCAGGTCAGCTGACGACCGTCTACGCCGAAGTCGGCGCCGATGGACGGCAAGGCGACGTTGACCACGGTCACGTCGACCGCGATGAGGAACTGCAGCATGGCCATGCAGCACAGCACCAACCATGCCCGCACCGGGGACGACGAGTCCTGGCGCGAAGAGACAATGCCTGGAAACACTAGGACGCTCCGAAGCTCGGAAGAAGAATTCCGGGCAGCACAGCAGGCCGCTCCGGTCCGGTCACGAAGCGACAGAGCGTTCAGCAGATGTGAGAGGAACGCTCCGCCGCTAGCGGAGTGTCCTTGTCACAGCGGCGGCAGCAGCAGCGGCCGCGGATGAAGCTCCAGACATGAGTCCGATCCTACCGAAGCCCGGGGCACCGCACGACGGTGAACCGACTATGGCTGGACCTCGCTCGGGCCACCTCGACCAGGTGGCGCCCGCCCGGATGAGGAGGCTTGGGACGAGACCGGGCTGCTGCTCGGGAGGCGTTGATGTCAGTGCCTTGGTACACGATCAAGCTGTCAGGGTTCGTCGAGCAAGGACGGGAAGCAACGTGCCCATCAGCAGCCGGCAAGGGAACGAACACCTCTTTCTGCAGGGGCTTTACGAGGACGACTACCACCCCGACCGCGTGGTGGACCAGGGAAGGGTGATCCCGCTCCGGCTGTGCGAGCGCATCGAGGCGGACCCGCCCCCGATCTGGCCACGCTCTACGCCCTCGCACAGGCCGCCACCGAGGAATTCAGCGCCCTGGCGGCCGAGTTCGAGGCCGTCGGCAGCGAGTTCGAGAGGGTGGCCCGCGAGGAGGTGGGCGAGGAAGGCGTGCGACGGGCCGACCGTCCGGCCGCCGGTGCTTCACGGATTCCGGATTGTCTGGGGAACGGCGCGGACTCGTGCTGCGGTCCGGACTGGCGGTGTGGCTGGAGTTGGGCGACGGCAAGATGTTCGTCGTGGCTGTGAATGACGCCGGGACGGCAGCCGGACCGCTGGGCGACCTGATGGCCGGGGCGCTCGCCGGAACCGTTGAAAGGCGAGGGGCACCTCCCTCCATCCGACGAGCAAGGAGTGCCAGGCCGTGAACGTCGAAATTCCCCCGCTCCTACGTGACACCGCCGCCCGGCTCGGAGCCGGTGTCCCTTACGCACTGAAGGTCCTGGCCGGCCAGTTGGCCGACGACCCGGACATGGGCCGGCCCTCAAGTCTGCCCGGCATCCTCACCGTGACGGTCGACGGTGACCTGTTCGAGGACTGTCCTGTCCTGACCGTCGGTTACATCCGGGAGTCCGACCGTATCGAGATCCGATACGTGAATCCGGCCTTCTCCGCGAAGCCCGCCGCGGACGCCGGAGAACGGGACGAGGAGCCGGACCAGGGCCGGGACCAGGACCGACCTGCCGATCCTGCTGCCGCCGCGCTCACCGTGCGGGAGGTCGCCGATGCCTGGCGGCGTATCACCGGCTGGCTCCAGCACCAGGCCCCCGACTCCTGTGCCGCGCTCCGTCCCGGTGCCCGCCCTGCCGCCATCGCTGCCCTGGAAGAGGACCTCGGCATCCGGATACCCGTCGAACTGCACGTCCTGTGGCTGCTGACCGCGGGCGACGACGGGGGTAACGGCTGGGGGTGCCTTCCGGGGAACATGGCTCTGATGAACCTGGACGCCGTGGCCGCCCGCTATCGGCTGAAGATGGACTCCCAGGCCCGCCAGGACGCCCTCAACATCGACCGCCCCGAAGAGGAGCGGATCACCGTGTGGGAGGCAACCTGGATTCCGGTTTTTGCTCTGGGCCCGGCCGACAGCACTATGGGGCTGTACCTGGACGCCGCGACCGGCTACCTGGGCCGCTGGTCCCGCTACAACGAAGCCCCCGGCGAAGAACTCGACACCCTGGTCACCTACCTGGAAGAGGCGGCCGACATGCTCGAAAACCCGGCCCTGGCCACCCGGGACAAGCCCGGCCTGATCGGCGGGGCGCTGGTGTGGCGCAGCAGCATCGGCCCCGCACAGGAAGACCGGTGGCAGCCCCTGACCGACTGACGACGCACCGCAACGGCAGGGGTGGCGGGGCACATGGCAATGAGGTCAAGGTTGTCAGGGGCGCCGCGTCGCCGTCGGTCGAACAACTCCTACTTGGACAAAGGCATCCACAGCGCCACCCTCCGTCACCCGTGTCGCAGGGCCAGGACCTCTCACGCTGCTCAGAGAGCACGAATCCGGTCACCTGCACTCGGGTCGAGGAGGGCTCAGGCCTGTACAGCCGCGTGTTCCTCGACGGTCAGTCCCGCAGGGGCTGTTACCGACTCGACCCGGCCGTCGGAGTCGATGGTGAGGTCGAGTCGTTCTCCGGCGATGGTGAGCCCGCGGACCGCGAGTGCGCCGACGGGGAGTGGGCCTGTCGAACGGAGAAGGATGCGGCCGGCGGGTACGTCGGGCTCCAGTCCGGTCAGCGCCGTGATGAGGGCGACGGCCGAGGCCGCCGACCAGGCTTGTGGGCGGCAGGCGGCCGGGTAGGGGACAGGTGCGGGGGTGTCCGCGCGGGCGTCGCCGCCCCACAGTTCGGGCAGCCGGTAGTCGAAGGCCGGCGCCGCGGCGAGGATGCCCTCGACGAGCCGGGCGGCGGCCCGGGGGTGTCCGGTGCGGGCGAGGCCGGCGGCCGCGATGGCGGTGTCGTGCGGCCAGACGGCGCCGCAGTGGTAGCGCAGCGGGCCGAAGCCGCCGGAGAGGGACGACATCGTGCGCAGTCCGAAGGCGTCGGACATGTCGGGGGCCGCGAGCCGGGCGGCGACGGCGGCCACCTCGTCGGCGTCGAGTATGCCGGTGGCCGGCAGGTGGCCCATGTTGCTGGTGACGGCGTCGACCGGGCGGCCCGAGCCGTCGAGCGCCATGGCCGGGTACGGACCGTGCTGGTCGGAGACCCAGAAGCGGGCGCGGAAGCGGGCGGCAAGGCCGGCCGCGAAGGTCCGCCAGCGTTCACCGTCCGGCAGGGCGAACGCGTCGAGCAGCGCCGCCCCGGCGAGGGCGGCCTCGTAGGCGTAGCCCTGTACTTCGGCCAGAGCCAGCGGCGCTTCGGCGAGGCGGCCGTCGGCGAACCGGGCGGCGTCGCCGGAGTCCTTCCAGCCCTGGTTGGCCAGCCCGGTGCCGGTGTGGTCGACGTAGGAGAGGAACCCGTCTCCGGTCTTGGCGGCGTTGTCGATCCAGTCGAGCGCCGCCGTGAGCGCGGGCAGCAGCGGTTCGATGTCGGCGGCGGGCAGACCCCAGCGCCAGGCGTCGTGGAGCAGGCAGATCCACAGCGGGGTGGCATCGACCGTGCCGTAGTAGACCGGTGGCAGGCGAAGGCCCTGGCCGTCGTCGAAGAGTCCGCGCCGCACTTCGTGGAGGATCTTGCCGGGTTCTTCCTCTGCCGCCGGGTCGGTGCGGGTGCCCTGCTGGGTGGCCAGGGCGCGCAGGGTGCCCAGTGCCAGGTCGGTGCCCAGCGGCAGGAGCATCCGTGCGGCCCACAGGCTGTCCCGGCCGAAGAGCGTGAAAAACCAGGGCACCCCCGCGGCGAGGAAGGTGTCACCGGGCGACGCGGAGGTGGCCATCCGCAGCGATTCGAGATCGTCCAGGCTCTGCGCGAGGAGGGCGGGCAGCCGGCGGTCGTCGGCAGTGACATCCGGGCGCTGCCAGCTGGGCCGGGGGGCGGCGGCCGTGAGGACCGCTTCGGGTTCCGAGACCTCTACGGCCAGGTGCAGGTCGACGCTCTCGCCGGGCTCGACCGTGAGGGTCCAGGTCAGCGTGGACCGCTCCGCGTCGGGCACCGAGCCGGGGGCGCTGACGGTGACGGCGACTGTCCCGTCGCCCCAGCGCAATCCGCTTGCGCCGGACGACAGTTCGCGCGTCGGCCCGGCGGGGGAGCGAGGCGCCAGACCTGCCTTCGCGTGCTCCAGTGTCACGAGGTCTCCGGCGACTTCGACCCGGACGGCGAGACGTACTGGCGCCGTCGCGGTGGAGCGGACGGTCAGTTGTTCGGTGAGCCGGCCGGGAGTGACGGTGCGCCGTCGGTCGACCCGGACGGTCGGGTCGGGAACGGCGTCGCCGAGCGCCTGGGCCAAGCCCACGAAACGGCTGCGACCGGGCCCGTCCGTCGCGGTCATGACCGCGACGACCGGCAGCCAGCCCGCGCCGTCCCCGCCGGGTACGCCCTCGACGTCCCCGCCGACTGCCGGAGGCGCCTTCCCGGCATGCTCGCCGGACGGGGCGCGGACGGGGCGCAGCGTCACGCGCAGCAGACTCACCGCGCGCACGTCGGCGTGGAAGAGCCCGTGCACGCCGGCCCCGGGAGCGGCGGCATCGAGGTTGCCGTCCGGCCTGGACAGCACGACGGTCGGGGCGGCGAGGGTGACCGCGAGATCGTGCAGGAGCGGCTGCCGCTCAGGTGAAGTCATGAAAGCTCCGTTCGGTGCCCTGGTGTCTCGTGGGCGGTTTGTGACTGCGCCGCCTCTTGACAGTCCGAGCGGCGATCGCCACGGTAACCGATTGGAACGCTAAATTTAACGTTCAAATCCGAATGCGACGGCGATACAGTGCGACGCCGGGACGGCGATACGCTGCGACGCAGTGAACTGATGGAGGTGGCTTCGCGATGGCGCGGGCAACACTCGAAAGCGTGGCGCGGCGTGCCTCCGTGTCGGCGCAGACTGTCTCCAACGTCCTCAACGCGCCGCATCGGGTGCGCCCGGAGACCCTGGCCCGCGTGCAGGCCGCCATCGAGGAACTCAACTACCGCCCCAACCAGGCTTCCCGCACCCTGCGGACCCGGCGTTCACGTCTGATCGGCGCGCGTATAGAGCCGCCGCGCGACGGCGTCAACGGTGCCGTCCTCGCGCAGTTCCTGCAGTCGCTGACCGCCCGCACCCAGGTGGCCGGTTATCGGATCGTGGTGTTCACGGCCACCGACGACGACCACGAGTGCTCGCTGTACGAGCAGCTGCTCGACGATCACGACCTCGACGCCTTCGTGCTGCACACCACCCATGCCGGCGACCGCCGGACGGCATGGCTCGCCGAGCGCCAGGTGCCGTTCGTGACCTTCGGCCGGCCCTGGGGAGCTGAAGCCGATGCCGCCGAACGGCATGGCTGGGTCGATGTCGACGGCGCGCAAGGAACCCTTGCCGCGACCCGGCACCTCATCGAGACCGGCCACCAGCGGATCGCCTTCCTCGGCTGGCCGGAAGGTTCAGAGGTCGGCGACGACCGTCGCAGCGGCTGGGCCACCCTCCTCGCCGTGTCCGGAATCGATACCCCGGCCGGCTATGAGATGGGTGTCCCCGACGGGCTCGACACCGGTCGCAAGGCAGCTGCGGCGATGCTCGACCTGTCCACTCCGCCGACCGCGATCGTCTGCGCGAGCGATTCGCTGGCGCTCGGGGCCTGGACCGAGATCACCGCGCGTGGACTGCGCCCCGGGGCCGATGTCGCGGTGGTCGGCTTCGACGACTCCCCGACCGCGGCGGTCGTCGGCCTGAGCAGCGTGGCGCAGCCGTACGACGAGGCCGCCTCCGCCTGCCTGGGGATGCTCCAGGAACTGCTGGCGGCTCCCAAACCGTCGGCGATCCCGCCCACCCCTGTCCTGCTGCCGCCCCGGCTCGTCGTCCGGGCGAGCGGCTGAGCCGCCCCGCCCCACCCGAACGTTCCTCCACCTGTCGAGCGGCTCCGTAGGTCCGTTCGTCCCACACCCGCGCTCCCGTTCACCGCCACAGTGCGCCGACGGGATGCGGTCCCCTCTGCCACCGGCTCGTCAGGTCGGCCTGCGAAAGGAGATTTATCACGAGAAATCCGCGTACATGCTGGGCGGTTGGTGCCGTCGCGCTGCTGTCGCTGAGCCTGTAGGCCTGCGGCAGCGGGTTCGACGACTCCGGCAAGGACGACAGCCAGGAGTCGGCCGGTCCCGCCTCGATCAAGGTCCTCATCGCCTCCAGTGGCGACGCCGAGACGAACGCCGTCAAGGATGCCGCCCAGGCATGGGCGACGAAGTCCGGCAACAAGGCGACCGTCACCCAGGCCCAGGACATCACCCAGCAGCTCGGACAGGGCTTCGCCTCGAACAACCCGCCGGACGTCTTATACGTCGACGCCAAGTTCTACTGCGTTCCCAAGGACTTCTCCACACTCGGCCTGCAGATCAACACCACAGCCTGGTCGAAGGCCGGCCTTACGGACGCCGATATCCCCACCACCTGGGAGGAACTGGCGGCTGTGGCGAAGAAGCTGACCACGGGCAAGCAGGCCGGTCTCGTACTGGGTGACACGCGCGACCGGATCGGTGCCTTCATGGTCCAGGCCGGCGGATGGGTGACGAACAAGGACGCCACCAAGGTCACCGCGGACTCTCCCGAGAACCTCAAGGCTCTGAAGTACGTCCGGTCGCTGCTCGCCGACGGTTCGACCAAGTACCCCAAGCAGCTCGACTCCGGCTGGTCGGGCGAGGCCTTCGGCAAGCAGAAGGCCGCCATGACGATCGAGGGCAACTGGATCGCCGGCGCCATGAAGAACGACTACCCGGACGTCAAGTACAAGACGGTCCCGCTCCCGTCCGGCCCCGCAGGCAAGGGCACGCTCGCCTTCACCCAGTGCTGGGGCATCGCGGCCAAGAGCAAGAACAAGGCCGCGGTCATCGACTTCGTCAAGGCGATGACCGAGAAGGACGCCGAGCTGAACTTCGCCAAGACGCTCGGCGTGATGCTGTCACGGCAGTCCGCTGAGGCCGACTACGTCGCCCAGCTCCCGCAGGACAAGGCGTTCATCGACGGCGCGGCGTATGCCCAGGCCCCGGTGAACGTTCCGAAGATCGACCAGGTGCTCGTCGACTTCGACACCGCCCTTCAGGGACTGCCCAACGCCGATCCGAAGCAGATCCTCGCGCGACTTCAGAAGAACGCACAGGCGGTCGTGGGCCAGTGACCCGGACACCCCGGATCCGGTACGGACAGAACGAGAGTGAATCTGCGATGAGCGAACCGAACCCCGGGCCCGCGCAGGGCCCGGGTAGCGGCCCGGCAACGGCCCGCCCGGCAGGCACCGCCAAGGCCCACGCCCCGTCATCCGTGCCGCGCGGACGCCACAAGTATGCCGGTCCGGACGGCGCCAAGGCCGGTGGAGAAGTCCGTGGGGGAGCCGGTGGAGGCCGCCGCACGCGAGCCCCCCGCGGCGGCATCAGAGGTCGGGAAGGTCTCGCCGGCTGGCTGTTCGTCTCACCCGTTCTCGTCGTGCTCGGACTCTTCCTGGTCGTGCCGATCGTCATGGCGCTCTGGGTGAGCCTGTCCGACTGGAACGGCCAGGGCAGCCCCTTCTCGTCAGGAGTGGACTTCGTCGGCGGCCAGAACTACGAGCCGCTGCTCACCAAGCCCGGCCTGGCACAGAGCGACTTCATGATGAGCCTGCGCAACAACGGCTACTACGTGCTCTTCGTCGTCCCGCTGCAGACCGCGCTCGCGCTGGGCCTGACGCTCCTGGTCAACGGGCGACGGCTGAAGGGCAAAGGATTCTTCCGCACCGCCTACTACTTCCCGGCGGTGACGAGCTCGGTCGTCTTCCTGTTCCTCTTCTCCTCCAGCGGTGTCGTCAACTCCCTGCTGGCGAAGATCGGAGTCGACGGACCGGGCTGGTTCGCCGATCCGCGCGGCATCATCCATCTCGCCCTCGTCGCCATCGCGCTGCTCTACATCTACCCCTTCCTCATCCAGCTCGCGACGAGCTTCAAGACCGACGCCGACGCCACCAGCCACCCGCTGTCGCTGTGGCCGCAACACTTCAGAGTCGCCTCCCTCGTCTCCGGCCAGCTCGGTGACGGCAACCAGTACCCCATCAAGCTCGCGGCGGCCCTGCTCATGACCACCCCCGTAGCGCTGGTGTTCTTCGCCTTCCAGCGGCACTTCGTCCGCGGCGGCACGGCAGGCGCCACCAAGGGCTAGCGGGGGAGACCCCGGACGCCGGTCGGGCGGTTGAAGCCCGTGCCGGACCTCCCCGGCAGAAATGCCTCCCCTTCAAGGGAGTTCGCCGTGATCAATGGTCAGTGCACGACTTTGGTCGCTGTGGCGTGGACAGGACCCGTATATGCGGTACGCCCCGAGCCCAGCGACGATCGTCAGGCGTCGTATTCGTCGGGGAGGCGCAGGGCGGGACTGCCGACGTGCAGGCGGAGGGGGGCCGCTCGGCCCTTCGGCTCCTCCCACGCCTCCTGGCGGCCGAGCGCGGTGAGGTCGAGATGGGGGTAACCGTTGTGGAACTCCTCGATACCGCGGCCGAACGTGGAGTAGGTGTGGAACACCTCGTCCCCGACACGCAGGAACGCGCTGATGCCCGGCCAGTCGCCGCGCATGCTCTCCGACCACGGCATCCCGGCCGCGGCCATCTCGGCCTCGTTGCGGTGGAAGATCTGCACCGGCGCGACCCGGTCATCGACCGTCGCGTGGAAGTCGTAGTTGAAGTCGCTTCCGTACGAGGAGTACCAGGGGAAGGTCCAGCCCATCCGCTCGCGGAACGCGGCGAGCTTCTCGTGCGGCGCCCGGGTCACCGCGACCAGCGTCGTGTTGCGGACATGCAGCTGCCGTAGGTTGCCGATCTGGTCAGCCGCGGAGGAGCAACTGGAGCAGCCGGTGTCGCGCGGGTGCTCAGTGCCGTCGGCATCGATGTCGAAGGTCCACATGAAGTGGTGCATGACCAGCTGAGGCCGCCCCTCGAACAGATCGAGCAGACCCACCGTCCCGTTCGGGCCTTCGAAGGTGTACGGCTTGTCGACGCGCACCATCGGCAGCCGCCGCCGATCGGCGTTCACCCGGTCGCGCGCCCGGGTGAGCTCCTTCTCTCTGGCCAGCAGCTCCTTGCGGGCGGCGAGCCACTCCTCGCGCGACACCACCTCGGGCAGGTTCGCCATCATCGTCATCTCGATCCTCCCAGCTGTTTTCGTCTCACCATCAGCCGAAGCAGGCCATAGGTCCAGCTTGCCCCGGCTCAGCTCCTGAGGACTGCAGTACTAAGGAGTACTGGTTCTGTGCCCTGTGCGCGTATGGCACGATCCGTTGGTGTGGAGTGGGCGACTCTCGTGGGGACGGCGCTCGGGGCTGTGCTGGGGGTGGGGGCCACCTTGGCCGGCGAGCAGCTGCGCTGGCGGCGCACCACCAGGGACAACAGGCTGCAGGATCTCCGGAACCTGTATGCGGACTGCCTCGTCTCTTTTCGCAGGGCTCACGAGGACATGCGGTTGGCCGCCGATGAAGACCATGCGTGTCCGGAGGCGAGAGCGGCCAGGATTCGGCAGGTATTCCGGGAGTCGGGATGCGATGAGGCACGGGAACGGCTGATCCTCACCGCAACGGACGAGGTGGCATCGGCGATCGACACGTCGTACATCTCGCTTCGAAAGATCCGCGAGATATTTGCCGCCGGCTCCACCGTGCCGTCACCGGACTACAAAGCAGCCAGGCAAGAACACAGAGAGGCGACCGAAGCGGCCCGCGCCGTTCTCCGCCGTGACCTCAGTTCCCTGATCACCCGTCATGACGCGCATCTGCCACGGCGGCGATCAGCCGGTCGGTAAGGATGCGGTGACAGCCATGGAATGGGGTGGCATCTCCGAACCGGGCAGGGCGAAATGGGGACGTCGCCCAGCCGCTCGTCGTCCCCCGTGTGGTGGGCCCGTGCCCTGAAGGCAGCCCGGGCGCGCTCGTGGTGGAGAACGCCTGCCCGGGGCTACGGTGCAGATCCGGCGACGGTCCAGTCGTGTAGCTGACGGGCGATCCGGGCGACGCCGAGCGTTCCGGAGGCGGCGTCGCGGACGAGCGCGACGGCTGCCTTGGGCGGATAGTCGAGCCGCCGCCCGTTGAGGAACAGATACGCCTCGGTGGAGTGCCAGGCGAAGGCTTCGTTCGAGTGCTCAAGGCACGGCAGTTTCGCCAGGGTCTGCAGCAGCGCCGCCGCCTTGAGGTGCGGCGACCCGTAGATGTCGCGCTCCATCGCCCGGGCGTTGACCCGTGCGACAGCGGCGTACAGCGGTCCGAAGTCGTCGACCTGGGGATCACCGTCAAGCAGCTCGGCGGCATGCAGCAGGAACGTGACGTCGAGCGGGTGAAGCGGTTCCGGCTGGGTCACGCGGCGTGCCCTTGCTCCTGCTGCTCAAGCTCCCGCCGCGACTCCTGCTCGGCCGTCCGCTGCTCAGCGCTGGGATCCAGGCTTCCGGGTTCGGCCGCGAAAGCCGCGCCACTGCGAGCCATGGACTCCTTGAAGCCCTGCAGGAACCGCTCCTCGACGGCGATCGCGCGGGAATAGGCGGCCGAGAGGATGTACTCCTGCATGCTGACCCCCTCCTGCCTTGCGGCAGCCGCGATGGCCGCCCGCTGCTCAGGATCAGGAAAGCGCAGATTGATCGCCTTGGGTTCCATGGCCCTCATGGTACCAGCGGTACCGCCACGGAGCCCAAACTGTAGTTGCGCGAGGACTCGCACGGCCCGTGCCGTCAGGCGGGTGGCCAGCTTCGCAGGGCCATGTCGGCCACTTGCTGGAGGTTGTCGCGGGTGGCGCCGCTGGCGGCTTGGACGGCGATGCCGTTCGCTACCGCCATGAGGTAGCGGGCGAGCAGCCCGGGATCGGTGTCCGAAGGCAGGTCGCTTTCGTCGACAGCTCGCTGGAACCGGTCACGAAGGCGCAAGGTGCCCTCGTTGCGCCACGCGATGAGGGCGTCGCGGGCGTCGCGCCCAGGGGCGCCGGCGGCGAGGGAGCTTTGGACGCCGAGGCACCCGGTGGGGTGGCCGGGGCGGGTGGTGGCTCGGACGGAGCCGTTGAGGAACGCGGTGGCCACCTGTCGGGCGGTCGGCTCCCGCAGGGCCCGGTCCGCGTACGAGGCGGGGCCTTCCGTGTAGCGCTCCAGGGCCTTGCGGAACAGCTCGTCCTTGTTGCCGAAGGCTGCGTACATGCTGGTACGGGTGATGTCCATGGCGTTGGTCAGGTCGGTGAGGCTGGCGCCTTCGTAGCCCTGCTCCCAGAAGACCCGCATGGCACGTTCGAGAGCCTCGTCGGCGTCGAAGCCCCTGGGCCGGCCGATCGGCGCCTTCCGCTGGATCTCCATGCGGCCAACCATACCCCTTCTGTACTGGTCGGTGCGTAAGGTGCTACGGTCCCATTCAGTATCGATCGGTACCGAACTTTGTGGAGGTCATGGGTATGGGACAGCTGGAAGGCAAGACCGCCGTCGTCACCGGCGGCGGTACGGGGATCGGCCTGGCCGCCGCCGTTCGGCTGGCAGCCGAGGGTGCGCACGTGTTCATCACCGGCCGACGTAAGGCCGAGCTGGACGCTGCCGTGGAGACCATCGGTTCCGCGGGGGCCACCGCGGTGTCGGGTGACGTCTCGAACCTGGCCGACCTGGACCGCCTGTACGACGCGGTCCGCGCCCGGGGCCGGGGCCTGGACGTGGTCTTCGCGAACGCGGGGACCGCTTCGTTCGCGACCCTGGAGCAGACCACCGCGGAACACGTCGACCAGATCTTCGGCGTCAACGTGCGGGGCACGCTGTTCACCGTGCAAAAGGCGTTACCACTGCTCACCGACGGCGCATCAGTGATCCTGAACTCCTCGGTGCGCGCCGGTGACGGTGTCGCGGCGTTCGGCACGTATGCGGCCTCCAAGGCGGCGATCCGGTCCTTCGCCCGGACCTGGGCCAACGAGCTCAAGGGCCGGAACATCCGGGTCAACACGATCTCCCCCGGCACCATCGACACTCCTGGACTCGACGGCGTGGTCGGTACGGAGGGCGCGTCCGTCACCAAGTCACAGTTCGCCGCAGGCATCCCACTCGGCCGGATCGGGCGCCCGGAGGAGGTCGCCGCCGTCGTGGCGTTCCTCGCCTCCGGGCAGAGCAGCTACATCCTCGGAGCCAACCTGTACGTCGACGGCGGCGAGAAGCAGATCTGACCACTCATCCGGACCTGGGAGGCCGCCGGCGGGGAGCGATGGCCATCTGTCGCTCCACTCGGGCGGCCTCCTGGCGGTCCCACTCGTGCGGAGGCGTCCGATGGCTGCTGTGTACTCGTCGGTGTCAGTCGGCCATGCTGCCGGCGAACGGCATCGTCTGCCATTGGTCGACGGCCGGCTTGATGTACTCCACCAGCTCGGGCAGTTGCGGTGCGAGCGTGAGGGTGGCGATGGCCCGCAGCATCCCCACGGCGTTCACGAAGCTCATGACATCCTCGTTCAGCAGTCTCGTGCCGTGGCGCTGAGCACCTCGGTTGTAGGCGGATTCGTGGACGGGCCCGAGAGCGGCCAGGTCCCACTCGACGGGACCCAAGGTGGCCAGCTCGAAGTCGGAGTAGAGGTCCCCGTCCACACCGGAGAAGATGTTCGCGGGCGGGGAGTCGCCGTGGATGGGTTGGAGATCGATCCCCGGGAACGCCTCCTCGAACGCCGTGCGTGAGCGTACGAAAGGCTCCAGAACCTGCCACTCGCGGCGTGCGCGGTCCAGCTCGGTCGCACCGATGAGGCCGGGCAGCTTGTCGAGCAGAGCAAGACTTTCCGCGATGAACCGCGGATCGGCTGCGGACAGGAACGACAGACGGCCCGGGTATGCGCGCATCGCAGCGTGCAGCTCAGCAACGCTTTCGGAGTTCGCCACGTAGTCGGGTTCTTTGTCCCGGCCCTCCTCGACGAACTGCCAGAACGTCATCGAGAACCCGTCGCGCTGAACGGGTTCCCGTGGCACGAGAGGACTGGGAGGGATCACGGGGGTTCCCTGGTCGGCGAGCCATCGTGCCACGTCCAGTTCCGTCCGTTGGCGGCGCGCAAGGGAATCGAGGTCTGCGCGGTGCGGCAGCACGGTGGGAATCCGGGCCACGACCGGCGAGGGCGCAAGACGGACGACGACGGAGAAAACGTCATGGAGCACCGCGGCGTCAGTCACGGTGAGTCCAAGAGCACGCCCTGCTCCGACAGCTGCGTCAACTGCGGCAGTGGTGCGGTTCGCGAGGTGTTGTGGCGTCACGAAATCGGACATGGCTCAGCTGTTCCAATCGTTCCGGATGAATTTCTGACTGTTGAGCAGGTCGAGACGAGGCGCGCAGGCAGTTCATGGAGGAGCCGATCGGGCCGGAGCTGGAGTGGTGGTTCCTCTTCTGTCTCGACGGCAGCCACTCCGCGAACCCGACCCGACCCGACCCGACTCGCTTCAAGCCCGCTCGGCGTTTGCGGGTCAGCACCTGCGGCCGCCGCGCAGCTCGAGCCGTTCCCCTGGGAAGCGTTCGCGGAAGCCGCGGTCGTGCGAGACCACGACCACCGCCCCTGGGTACGCCGCGAGCGCCGCCTCCAGGTCCTCGACCAGGTCGAGCGCGACGTGGTTCGTCGGCTCGTCGAGTACGAGAAGGTCTGCCGGCCGGGTCACCAGGCGGGCGATCTGCAGCCGCCGCTGCTGCCCCGCGGACAACGCCGCGACCGGGACATGCAGGTCCTCCTGACGGAACAGACCCAGCGCCAGCAGCTGTTCGGCGTGCTCCTCCGGCAGCCCGGATCGGCCGGCAGCGAACGCGGCGAGCAGCGGGAGCCGCGTGGAGCGCGCCGGCAGCTCCTGCGCCAGGTACCCGATCAGGACAGGACGGCGTACCTCGCCCCTCTCAGGCTCCAGGTCACCCGCCAGCACGCGCAGCAGCGTCGTCTTGCCCGCGCCGTTCTCGCCCGTGACCAGCAGCCGCTGCCCGGGCGCGATCGTCAGCCGCCCGTCCAGACGCAGCCGCTCACCCACCGCCACGTCGTCGAGCTCGACGAGCGGGCCCTCGACGGGAGGCTCTCCGTCCGCCGCCGTCAGCGCCGCCGTGAACCGCAGCGGTTCGGGCGGTTCCGCCACCGGGTTGCGCCGCAGATGGGTCAGCCGCTCCCGGGCCGCCCGTACCTGCCCGCCGAGCTTCGCCTCGTGCGAGCGGCGGTGCTTGCCGAAGCCCTCCCGCGGGTCCCTGCCGGTGGTGGCCAGCCGTTTCCCGGCGGCCGCGAGCAACTCCTCGGTACGGGCCACCTCCTGGAGCCAGTCCGCGTACTCCTGCTCCGCGCGGCGCCGGGCGGCGGCCTTCGCGGCGCGGTAGCCGGCCCAGCCGTCGCCGTACCGGTGCACCGTGCGCGCATCCCGGTCGACCTCCAGGATCGTGGTGGCGATGCGCTCCAGGAAGCCGCGGTCGTGGGTGACCGCGACGACGGTGCCGCGGTGCGCGCGCAGCTGCTCCTCGAGCCAGCGTACGGCCGCCGCGTCGAGGTGGTTCGTCGGCTCGTCGAGGAGCAGCAGCTCGGGGGCAGCGGCCAGCACGCAAGCGAGCGCGAGCCGCGACTGTTCGCCGCCGGAGAGCGAGCCCAGCGCGCGGTCGCGGGTGATCCCGGCGAGCCCGAGCCCGTGCATGGCGGCATCGACGCGGGTGTCCGCCTCGTATCCGCCGCGGTCCTCGTACGCGATCAGCAGTTCGCCGTACGCGGCGAGTTCGTCCTGCGTCGCCTCGCCGAGGCGCTCCTCCGCCATCCGCAACTGGCGTTCCATGTCACGTAGTTCGGTGAGGGCGAGGTCGACGGCGTCCTGTACGGTGCAGTCCGTGTCGAGGTCGAGGGTCTGGGTGAGATGGCTGGTGCCGCCGGGGAAGCTGACGGTGATCTCCCCGGCGTCCGGCATCTCGGCCGCGGCGAGCAGCCGCAGCAGGGTGGATTTGCCGGAGCCGTTCTCGCCGATGACGGCGGCCTTCTCGCCTGGGCGGACAGTGAAGGTGACCTGGTCGAGGACGGTCCGGGTGTCGTAGGACTTGGTGACGTTCTTGACGGACAGCTGCGCCACGGCAGCGGGCATGGCGATATGGGCGCGTTCGCGCATGTGACTTTCCCTGAGGAGACGAAGTGTCTACGGGCAGCAGAAACGGCGGCATCGGCCGTGCCCGGACTCAGAGGAAGTAGAAGAAAGTCATGACCCCACTGTAGCAAGACGATGCGTATCGTCTCTACTCATGCGTCTCGCGAACTCCGTGATCCGCACCACCCACCCGAGCCCGCCGTCCCGCACGCGCGTCTCTTCCCACGATGTGGCCCGGGCGCCGACCCGCTCGGGACGCGTTGGCCGCGGCCTGAGCGACAACGACCGCTTCGGCCGGTTCCCTGAAACCGCGAGATCTCTGGTTCTGAGAGGATCCCGGCGTGTTCACCTTCGGGGTCGAAAGCTGCCGGCCTCAATGGCCTGGCTGGTCTGGGACGTTCAGGACAACGAGTGGTTCTCCGACTGCCCCGTCCTGCTCTCCTTCACCGGAGAACAGGTCGAGGTCAACCACCAAAAATTCGATGACCCTTCGATCACCTGGAACACGGTCGGCCCCCATCGGGTGGATGGAGGAGATACGCGTAAAACCCGCCACTTGGTGACCCGGCGTGATGTGCCGGTGTGCTGAGTGCGCACACGCTCCGTGATCTGGAGCCGGGTCCGCTTGCCCAGGTCCTCACTGTCTATGGTGACCGATGTCGGTCGGGCGTCTGGGCGGTTGGTGTGGCGTCGTTGGAGCGGACAGCGTATCCGCGGTTCAAGAGGCTGATAGCGCAGCGGGAGTTGGGGGAGTTCTTCACGCCGTCGGCGGAGGAAGTGGTGTGGGCGCGTGAGCGCACGCGCGATCGTCCGGGGCGGAGCGAGAAGCGCTACCGCGCCGCGGTGCGCGAGTACCTGGAGCTGAGGCACGTGCCGGGCGAGGCCAGGGCGGTCGCGGAGGCGGCGATGCGGGCGGCGGCGCTGGTGAACGCGCATGCCGCGGACCTGGTGAACGTGGCGCTGGAGGAGCTGGTCCGGCACACGGAGCGGATGGAGCTGCCCGCGTTTTCCACCCTGAGCCGGATGGCTTCCCGTATCCGCGCCGCGGTGGAAGGCGAGCAGTGTCAGGCGATCGTTGCGCGGATGAGCGACGCGGTGCGGGAGCGGGTCGCGGGCACGCTGGAGGTCGCCGAGGGCGAGCACCAGAGCATGTTCGCATGGGTCAAGCAGCCCGCCCGGCGGGCGACGTGGTCACGGTTTGGGGCCCATGCGGAACGCATGGAGAGGGTGGACGGGCTGGGGGATGCCGCGTTCTGGGTGGGGAAGATGCCGCCAGCGAAGGTGGCCGCGCTGGCGGAGCAGGCGGGCGTGCTGTCGGTGGTGAGATGAAGGACATCGCTGAGCCTCGCCGCACCGCGATGGCCGTGTGCCTGCTTGCGCGGGCCCAGGCGACGGTGCGGGACGAGACCGTGGTGATGCTCTCCAAGCGCATGTCCCGGCACCTAAAGCGAGCCCAGGAGGAGCTGCTGGAGATCGAGAAGCGGCAGAGGACAGGGGCTTCCGCGAGGTCGGCCGCGCTGTCCGTACGATCGTTCTACTCCGTTACCTGTCGGATCCTCAGCTGCGGGAGCAGATCACCAGGGCGACGAACAAGGCCGAGGCGTACAACGGGTACACGAAGTGGCTGCACTTCGGTGGGGACGGCTACCCGCGCTCCCGCGATCCCGAACTCCAGGAGAAGGCCGTCAAGTTCCTTGATCTGATGGCCAACAGCGTCTTCTCCACCACCGTCGACATGGCTGACACACTCCGCACCATGGCAGCGCGGGGCTGGGAGCTGAACTTCGACGACATCGCCGCACTCAGCCCGTACCGCAGGGACAACGTGCTCCGCTTCGGCGACTACGACACTGCGCTCCTCCACATCCCGCCGTCGCCGTACGACAGCGCGCTGAACCTGCGGGCAGACGAGGGCTGAGGTCTTGGCCTGGTAGGTCAGGGACGTTCTTGAGTTCGCTCAGGTTCGTTTCCCGAGATCCCGTCCGATCGAGTCGGTCGGACGGGATCTTCTGGTTTTCGGAGGGTCAGCTGGGGCGCCGGGTCTCAGGTGTCGTGATCTCGGGTGCGGTCCAGCTGGCCAGGACCTGCAGGGCCTGCGCGGTTTCGGAGCCCGGTTCGACGTTGTAGACGCACAGGGTTTGTTCCGCGTCGCCGGGGGCCTGGAAGGACTCGTAGGAGAAGTGCAGGTCGCCGACGAGGTGGTGGTAGTAGTGCTTGGCTCCGTGGGTGCGGCGCAGCACGCGGTGGTCGTTCCACCAGCCGGTGAACTCGGGTGACTGGAGGGTGAGTTCGCCGACGAGATCGGCGAGCTGTCGGTCGTGGGGGTAGCGGCCTGCTTCGAACCGGAGGATGGCCACCGTCTCCGCGGCGATCCGTTCCCAGTCGCGCACGCGCTCACGGGCCCGCGGGTCCAGGAGGTAGTAGCGGATCAGATTGCGGCGGGTGGCGGGCAGGGCGTCGAAGTCGGTGAGGACGACCCTGGCGAGCCGGTTGGAGGCCAGCACGTCGGTGCGGCGGCCCAGGATGAAGGCCGGGACCTGGTCGAGGGTCTCCAGCATCAGATGCAGCCCCGGCCGGACCCGCTGGGCCCTGGCCGGCGCGCGGCGTACGGTCCGGGTGCCGGACCGCAGCAGGTCGGTGAAGTGTTCGCGTTCGGTCTCGTCAAGGCGCAGCGTGCGGGCGATCGCTTCGATGACCTCGGCGGAGGGGTTGCCCGCACGCCCCTGCTCCACACGCGTGTAGTACTCCGTGCTCACGCCGGCCAGGCGGGCCACCTCGTCCCTGCGCAGACCCGGTACGCGGCGTACGCGTCCGTCGGAGGGCAGTCCGGCGTCTTCCGGGGTGATGCCCGCGCGCCGTGAACGCAGAAAGTCAGAGATTTCCTTGGTGCCATCCATGGCTCAAGTGTGACCACCTCAGCGGTGCCGTGCGGCTCCAGGGTGGTCCTGCCGGTACCCGTTTCGGCAGGGCCAGTTATGGCGTCCTGAGAGGCCGGCGCGGGTGGTGTTCTGGATGTGCGGTCAGCAGTCGCCCACCGCGATCCAACCCTCTCTTATCGCCTGGAAGGTACGCATCATGACCACGAACACCACCTCCCGCCCCCTGGCCGGTCGCGTCGCCGTCGTCACCGGCGCCTCCAGCGGCATCGGCGAGGCTTCCGCCGAGCAGCTGGCGTCCCTGGGCGCCCGCGTCGTCGTCCTGGCGCGGCGTGCCGACCGGCTGGCGGACCTGGTCTCCCGGATCGAGAAGGACGGCGGCAGCGCGGTGGCGATCGCCGCCGACGTGACCGACGCCGTCGCGGTGCAACGCGCCGCCGCCCGAGTGGAGGCAGAGTTCGGCGGTGCTGACCTGCTCCTGAACAATGCCGGAATCATGCTTCCCGCTCCGGTCGAGGAGTTGGCGACCGACCAGTGGAAGCAGCAGATCGACCTGAACATCACCGGTCTGATGAACGCGATCGGCGCCTTCACACCGCAGTTGGTCAAGGCCGCCGCCGAGCTCGGTGTGGCCGACCTGATCAACACTTCCTCGATCGCGGCGCAGAACATCTTCCCGAACTTCGCCGTCTACTCCGCCACAAAGGCGTACGTCACCCACCTCTCCCGTCACCTGCGGGCCGAGCTGGGCGCGAAGAACGTCCGCGTATCGGCGCTCGAGCCGGGCATCGTCGGCACCGAGCTGCAGAGCCACGTCACCGACCAGGGCGCCCGGGACTGGCTGGCCGGCTCCAAGGACACGATGGAGTGGCTCACGGCGCAGGACGTCGCGAAGACCGTCGGCTTCATCGCCTCGCTGCCGCCGCGGGTGAACCTCCAGCAGGTCACCATCATGCCCACCGGCCAGGCCGCCTGACCGGCGCTTCACCGGCGGGGCCCCGGACGCGGGCAACGATCACTCGGCTGACGGGCAACGATCACCAGATGGTCCGCGTCCTCGCCGGTCGACACCACTCGTGAACTGCCCCAGGTGTCCAGCCCACAGATCCGGACCGCCGTGGCTGTCGGTGTAGCCACGATGGACAAGAAGTACGAAGGCGAAGGCGAAGTGATCGGGCGCTCGACCACCTTGTTCACCTCCGCGTTCAACGAGGTCCACTGCCACGGGCACCTATCTCGCCGTGGAGTCCTTCGACGGACGCTCTCCGGCCGGGCAGGCTCCTTCAACTTCGTGCACTCCAAAACCACTTTGGGCGAGAGCCCGCAGGACGGTTCTTCGTCATCGTTCCGGGCAGCGGAACGAGCGAGCTGGCAGGTATCACAGTAATCGGCAAAACAGGCCGTTGGCTGGGCCTGCCGGACCACAGGTTCGCCGTACCTGGGCAGGGTTGAGCCCTGGCTGGCCGAGAGCCGTCCGCTGATCATCGGTGACATGCCGTCGAAAGGACAGATCTCCGTGCGCGTCCCCACAGTCTCCGCCGCCCTCACCCTCCTGCTCGTGGCCACCCCCGCCGTGGCCTCCACGCACACCGGAAATCCGGCTCCCACCCCGCCGGCCCAGGCCGCGGAACTCCGGAACGACGCCGGCATCGGCCTGCCGTCCCGGTACGTCGTCCCGGGCCGGCGGGGATACCCCGGGGGGCTGGCGTACGACCGGGCCACCGACCAGTTCTTCACCGGCAGCACGCAGGAGGGCACCCTGTACGTGGGCACGCCCGGCCGGGAGAGGATGCAGGTGTGGCTCCGGGGTGGCGTGGACGGCCGTACGACCACGTCGGGGATCGTCTCCGACGACCAGGGCAGGCTCTACGTGGGCGGAGGCCCGACCAACCGGGTGTGGATCTACGACATCCGATCCCGCCGGCTCCTGGCCACGGTCTCCGGCGTGCCCGGTGGCTTCGTCAACGACATCACCATCGCCGAGGACGGCACCGCCTACGCCACCGACTCGCTCGGTCACCTCATCTACCGGATCAGCGAGCGGGACGGGCGCTGGACCATGCACCCCTGGCTCGACCTGGAGGGCACTCCGGTGGAGCACGTCGACGGGCACAACCTCAACGGCATCATCGCGGTCGACGGCGACAACCTGATCGCCGTGCACAGCCAGTCGGGCAAGCTGTACCGATTCGACCGGACCTCCAAGGAGATCCACCAGGTGGACCTCGGCGGCGCCTTCCTGTACGGCGGCGACGGCCTCGTCCGGCATGACGGGCGGCTCTACGTGGTCCGCGGCGGGCTCTCCCCGCAGAATCCACAGCCGCAGGTCTCGGTGCTGCGGCCGGCCGAGGACTGGTCGGCGGCCGAGGTGGAGTCCGTGATCAACTCGGACTTCCTGCATCCCAGCACCGCGCGAGTGGTACGTGGCCGGCTGCTGGTGGTCAACAGCCAGTACAACACCGGGCAGACCGGTGGTCAGCCGGAGCTCCCGTTCTCGATCTCGGCCATCCCGCTCGGCTGACGCCGCCCGCCGAGGGCCGCCTGTCGGGTCGGCGGGCGGTCAGCACGGGCACGTCTGCCACCTTGCCGAAGTCCTGCACCTGGTCCTTCACCGACTTGACGTCGTCGGCGGGGGCCGGGTAATAGACGAACACCCGCTGCGTGCCGCCCGCGCCGATAGCGGTGATCGCGTTCTCCGCGAAGAAGGAGTCCCTGCTCCGCACCGGGACCGGAGGCATCAAGGCCGACGTGGACGGCACCCACCACGTCTGGTTCGACGACGAACTCGACCAGTAACGCAGCACGTCAGACGCGAAGCCATAGGCGGATCGCAACGAGGGTTACCGTGCCGTGGAAGACGTAGGCGCGCTTGTCATACCTCGTGGCCACGTCCGGGAGGTCTTGAGCGCGTTGATCGTTCGCTCGACTTCGTTTCTGCGTTTGTAGATCGTCCTGTCGAAGCCGGCGGGCCGACCGTCGCAGGTAACGGCGATTACGGCGGGATGAATACGCCTAATAGGCATGTGGGTTGGCCGGTTGGGCCGGTCGGTTGGGGCCAGAGCAAGACGTCTGGGATATACGCAGCGCCAGGAGTGCTTCGACAAGACGGACGCGGTTACCGTGCCGTGATTCGAGCCGTTCCCAGAGCCACCTCCCAATTGGCCAGAGCCTTCGAGCTCTTCACGAGAGCGAGGACTTTGGGCAGGGCTGGGGCCACGGACGGCTGATGGGGTGGTGCGCCCGAGAGCGCTTCTATTAGGTCGCCAGGGTGGTCGGGCGACCACGGCCTCCGTGGTCGCCCTGGTCGATCCGCTCACTGCAGCGGCCATCGGCGTCCCGGTCTTCGGTGAGCGGCTGAACGCGATCGCCCTCACCGGCACGGCCCTGCTGCTCTTCGCTGTGCTCTTCCTCGCAGCCCACGAGGAACTCGGATCAGCCGGGCAGTGGCGCTGGTCTTCCTCGCCTCTGCCGGCTGGTCCCTGTTCCACCTCTGCTTCCAGCAACGGGGGCGACACCTGCAGCGGCTACGCAAAGTGACCTGCTGCAGAATCCTGATCCATCTCCTCCAACCACCCATCGGGCGGTGCTGTGGCCCGACTTCGATCTGCGGTGGCGGTACGACATGCACCCCGAACTGCCCGCCTTCCAGGGCCAGGTCCTTCAGGACGTCGAGCTCCTCGAATGGACCGGCAGCGACATAGCCCAGAGAACAGTCGCTGTCAGCTTCCGCTTCCTCTGTAGCCGACTGACCATCGCCAACGCCCTCGACGAGAACGGGCTGGCCTTCGGGCCACCCGAGTCGCGCTACCGACGTCACTCACTGCGCCACAGCACACGCCCCGAAACCGGGAGGAATTGTCAAACTCTGTAGACGGCTTGCGTGGGAATCAGGATGGTGTTCGCGATGAGTGGGTTGCGCCGTAGCCGGAGAGGACTTGGATCTCCGTACGAACCGGACGAGACCCGGGGCAGTGTCAGGCCTTGGCCCGCAGGTGCTCCTGCGCCCATTCCTCGAAGCTGGTGAGTGGGATTCCGAGGGCCCTTGCGTACTGCGGGCGGCCCGGCTGGCCGGCCACATTCAGCCACTCGTGAGAGGCGGCGTACGCCGGCATTCCGGCGGCGAGGGCCTCCTCCTCGGTCATGTTCGGTGCGGAAAGCTGCGTGCCCAGTGCGCGGGAGAGGATCTCGGCGATCTCGGTCATCGACAGGTAGTCGCTCGCCAGCTCCAGCTCGACGCCGTCGAACCGCTCCGGCGCGGAGTGGGCCGCGGCGGCTGCCCTGCCGATGTCGTCCACCGCGACCAGGGACACGCGGGTCTCCGGGTTCAGGACGCTCACCAGGCCGCCCTCGATGCCACGCGGGAACAGGAACGCCATGGACGGGAGGAAATTCTCCATGAAGGTGGCCGGCTTGAGGAGTGTCCAGTGCGGGAAGCCGGCCGCGCGGAGCCGGTCCTGGATCGCGCTCTTGGCGCTCATTGTGGGTTCCATCGCAGCCCAGCGGCCTTCGGCCCAGCCGGGAGTTTCGGTGTGCCGGCCGGCGCCGGAGACGGACGTATGCACGAACTGCGGCACTCCGGCGGCCTTCGCGCCCTCGATGAGGTTGGTGCCCTGGGCCACCTCCCCTTCGAAATCGAACCCTTCCGCGGTCATGGCGGGCATCTGCACGGAGAAGACGGCGCGGACGCCGTCGGCGGCCCGGACCACGGAATCGCGGTCGTGAAGATCGCCGGTGACCAGTTCGGCGCCGAGCGCCTCGACGGCCTTGGCCCGGTCGGTGGCCCGGTCGCGCACCAGGGCCCGGACGGGTACGTCTGCCGCGCGCAGGGCACGGACAGTGGCACCGCCCTGTTTGCCGGTGGCGCCGGTGACCAGGACGGGCGCGGAGTCTGTGGACATGATGCTCCTCAGGTGCGCGGCGAATAAACGGCGGGGCCCGCCATTTCTGCTCCGGTACGATATGGCGGGGCCCGCCACTTAGCAAGCACGGAGAGGACGCCATGCCGGACCGACAGCGCGCCGACGCCCGGCGCAACTACACGAGGATCCTCGCCGTGGCAGAGGAGGAGGTCGCCGCCCAGGGCGCCGCCGCCTCCCTGGAACAGATCGCCCGCACCGCGGAGGTCGGCTCGGCGACCGTGCGCCGGCACTTCCCCACCCGCCGCGCACTGCTGGAGGCGGTCTCCCGGAAACGGATCGAGGCCCTGTGCGCCCGCGCCCACGACCTGACCGGCAAGGACGACAGCCGGGACGCGCTCCTGGAGTGGCTGGGTGACGTCGTCGCCTACTGCGTCCGCGCCCGGGGCCTGGCAGCCGCGCTGGCCTACGACGGCGCCGGGTCCGACCCGGTGCATGAGAACGCCTGCTCGGCGGCGCTGGAAGAAGCGGCAGACCCGCTGCTGCGCCGTGCCAGGCAGGACGGCGCGGTGGTGGCAGGCGTCACCGTCACAGACCTGATCACGCTGGTCGTCGGCATCGCCCTGGCCACGGAGCACTACCCCGACCCCGCCGCCCGGGCGGAGCGGCTGTTCCGGCTGGCCGTGGCGGGACTGAGCCCACAGAGCTGAACAAGACGCACGACCGGCAGAGCCGAGAACGGGCCTGCACCTTTCCTGGCGCACTCACCACTGAGCACCGTGAAGGACTACATCGACAACCAGAAGCGGCCGGCGTGACCGTCACCCCGCAGACGCAGAGAACTCCGGCACTTCGCGCCTCCGGTCCGGGCCGAGGATCGCACTCCCGACCGGCCTGAAAGCCGGGACTCCCTGCGAAGAGCAAAGATGGGTCACGAGATCGAGGACATGTGGCCGGACGGACGGCTTGTCGGCGAGATCGGACTGGCTCACGCCACCGCAGCGGAGCTCGGAGTTCCGCTCGTGCTGCTGTCCGGCGACGACACCACCTGCGTCGAGATGGCCAATTGGGACTCCTCGGTGACCACTGTCGCCGTGGAGTACACGCGCGATCTCTACCGGCTGTTCGGCGTCTGGACCCGCGTGGCGACCGCGCTCACCAACCAAGCGCCCTACTGCTGAGTCCGGCCCTCGCTTCAGTAGCGTCGAGCGCGGTTCCGGACCAGTCGGCCGGGTTTGCGGATCCGGCTACGGCCGAGCTCATTGCCAAGGTGCGGCTGGAGTACGTTTTTGAGGTCACAACTCGCCGATAAGCGCGGTCACTTGGCACGCTCACCATCACCCCTGCCTTGCTGTCGGCGTGTCAGCCTGTTGGCGTATCCGGGCGGCCTGGCCAGGCCGTGGGATGCCGTCTGTTGCTCCAGCGGTAGCGTGCCGTCCATGACGCGTACGCAACGCACCGCAGCAGCGTCGGCCCCTCAAGCGGCTGCGGACTCGGAGGCTTCTTCTGGTGGGCCTGCGCGGGTGACGGAAGGCGGTGGCGTGACATCCGTACGATCACGGGCCGGACTGGCCACGTCATGATCATGGCACCGGTTCTCGTACGGGCCGGTGTCCTGGCCTTGGTGCTCCTCCCCGGCGCCCTCGGCCTTTACCACCTGGTCGACAACGCCGCGTATGACGGCTGGCTGTACGGGAGTTGAGCCGGGACGGACGCGGGATGCCCCCGGGTGACGATTCGACAGCTTCGGCTGCTCGGCGCGGTGCGGGGCGGCAGGACCCGGGCCATGCCTGCACAGGACCGTGCCGAGAACGGACTGTCACCGGATGCGCCCGCTCTCGTACAGTCCGGGGTGCCAGCGTTCCGTTACGGCCATGCCCAGCGGTTGACCAGGAGAAGAACCATGGACCCCGAGACGAGTTCCGGCTCCCTTCCGTACGGTCCCGCAGCTGGGCGGCCGGTGCCCGAAGCCGAGCCTGAACTCGTGCAGAGCTGGCGTTCGCAGGGAGGCGAGCTGGTCGAGCTGCTGTCCGAGGTGCGCCGACGGTTCGGCGGCATCGCCGCGTTCCGGCTCGGTCCGGCCCGCACGGTTCTCGTCACCGACCCACAGGCGGTCCAGCACATACTCGCCCGGCACCCGGAGCGCTACGTCAAGCGCTCCCACCGCGCCCGTGTGCTGATAGGCGACGGCCTCCTGGCCGCCACCGGTACGGCGTGGCAGCGGCAACGCCGCGTGCTGCAGTCCCAGTTCACCGGTACCGGGATGCGCCGCTACGAACATCGGATCACCGAGGCCGCCCGGACCACCGCCGGCCGCTGGGGCGGTTACGCCCGTACCGGGCAGAGCCTTGATGTCGGGCGGGAGATGCGACGCTTCGCCCTGGACGCCATCTGGCGCTCCCTCACCGGGCACCCCCTCGATGACGGGACCGAGCGCGAACTGACCGCCGTGAACGCCGTGGCGGCCGCCCTTCCGACGCTGCCCACTGACGTCACCGACGCCCGCGACGCCGTTGCCGCCGATCTCGCCCGGATCGACGCGGTCGCCCAGCACGCCATCGAGGCCGCCCGCAGCGGGCCGGCCGGCCCCGACGGCCCGGGCCTGCTGCACGTCCTGATCGACGCCGCCACCGAGCGCCCCGAATACACCGACCGACTGATCCGCGACGAGTTGGTCACTTTGCTCGCGGCCGGACACGAGACCACCGCCACCACCCTGACCTGGCTCTACCTGCTTCTCGACCGGCACCCCGCGGCCCGCGAACAAGCTCTCGCCGCCGGCGGCGAAGGCTCAGCGCAACGCCGCCAGGCCATCCAGGCTCTGGTCCACGAGACGCTCCGGCTCTACCCGTCCGCCTGGATCCTTCCCCGCCAGGCCACTGCGGACGACATCCTGGCCGGCTACACCGTCGAGGCGGGCACCGACATCCTGATCTGCCCGTACCTCACGCACCGCGATCCCGAACTGTGGCCGGGCCCAGAGCACTTCGACCCTCAGCGCTTTCGCGCCCCGGACGGCCGGCCTGCCCACCCGGGCGCCTACTTCCCCTTCGGTATCGGTCCCCGCGCCTGCCTCGGCCTGCAATTCGCGCTCCGCGAATCCACCGTCCTGCTCGAACACCTGCTGCCGGTCCACACCCTGGCCTTCCACTCCACCCCCACGAAGGCGGTGTACGGCCTCACCGTCCGCCCCGACGGCCCCACTCCCGCAACCTTGGGACCGCCACGCACCTGAAGCGGGCGCCGGCGGCGGCTGCATCCCGACCCGATTGGGACGGTGGGCGGACGGGACCGCCGGAGGAGCAGGCCCGGCACGCATGATGCGCGCGGGCATCCTGGCTCCGGGCACCCGGATCGAGGGGGAGCACCGCGGCCACCGGCATACCGCCACCGTCGATGCCGACGGAGTGGTCACTCTGGCCGGCGGCGACCGTTTCACCAGCGTGGACGAGGCCGGAAAGATCGTGTGTGGCACGCGCCGCTGTACCGGCATGGCTTTTTGGCACCTCGTCACCGACAAACGGCCGGCGCCTGTCCCTGCGGGAGGTCCGCAACCAGGCCCAGCAGGCCGGCCACCTCACCGCTGCCCGCACCAGGTGACTGAGCATTGGGTGCTGGGAACGGTGTCACCCCGGTGGGCAGTGGGGCCAGTACGCAAGGACGGCACACCCGCAATATCCCGATCGGGTTCACCTGGAACGGCTCGGAGATCGTCATGTGCACTACGAAGAACGAGATCTTGCTCATCCACGGATCCGCCGAGCGTGGTCTCATCGAAGTCCGCCAGGAAATGTCGCGGTGGGATGCCGGGAACCCGGGCGCGGCTTAGTCCCCGCAGTGAACACTGGCACCATGGGCCGCACCGCATCAAGGAGAACATGATGGCCAAGTACCTGTTGCTCAAGCACTACCGGGGCGCCCCGGCGGCGGTCAACGACGTGCCGATGGACCAGTGGACACCGGAGGAGTTCACGGCCCATGTGCAGTACATGCAGGACTTCGCCGACCGGCTCGAGGGCACCGGCGAGTTGGTCGACCACCAGGCGCTCTCCTCGGAGGGCACGTTCGTCCGCTACGACGGCCACGGGCGGCCGCCGGTGACCGACGGCCCGTTCGCGGAGACCAAGGATCTGATCGCCGGCTGGATGGTGATCGACGTCGAGACCTACGAGCGGGCGCTCGAGCTGGCCGGGGAACTGTCCGCGGCTCCGGGGGCGGGCGGCAAGCCGATCCACGAGTGGCTCGAGGTACGCCCGTTCTACGCGGCCTCCCCGACCGTCACGGAGTGACGCATGGTCGACGAGTCCCTGCTGCGGACGCTGACCCCCACGGTGATCGGGATCCTCGGCCGTCGCGGAGCTGACTTCGCGGCGGCCGAGGATGCCGTGCAGGAAGCCCTGGTGGAGGCCGTGCGCGTGTGGCCGCAGGACCCGCCGAAGGACCCCAAGGGCTGGCTGGTCATGGTGGCTTGGCGTAAGTTCCTCGACGCCGTCCGCGCCGACACCTCCCGGCGGAACCGCGAGGAACGCGTCGAGGCCGAGCCCCTGTCCGGTCCGGGCGAGGCGGTGGACGACACGCTCCAGCTGTACTTCCTGTGCGCGCACCCGTCCCTGACGCCGGCCTCGGCGGTCGCGCTGACACTGCGTGCGGTCGGCGGGCTGAGCACGCGGCAGATCGCGCAGGCCTACCTCGTGCCGGAGGCGACGATGGCCCAGCGAATCAGCCGGGCCAAGCGGACCGTTGCGGGTGTCCGGTTCGACCAGTCCGGTGACGTCGCCACGGTGTTGCGCGTGCTCTACCTGGTCTTCAACGAGGGCTACTTCGGCGACGTCGACCTGGCCGGCGAGGCGATCCGGCTCACGCGCCAGCTGGCGGCCAGGATCCACCATGAGGAGGTCGCGGGCCTGCTCGCTCTCATGCTGCTCCACCACGCACGGCGCCCGGCACGCACCGGCCCCGACGGCAGGCTGGTGCCTCTTGCCGAACAGGACCGCAGCCGGTGGAACACCCGTCTGATCGCCGAGGGCGTCGACGTGCTCCAGGCGGCTCTCGCCCGCGACCGCCTGGGCGAGTTCCAGGCCCAGGCCGCCATCGCCGCACTGCATGCCGACGCCCGGAGGGCCGAGGAGACCGACTGGGTGCAGATCGTCGAGTGGTACGACGAACTGGTGCGCCTGACCGACAGCCCGGTGGCCCGTCTCAACCGGGCCGTCGCGGTTGGCGAGGCCGACGGTCCGCGGGCCGGCCTGGCCGCCCTGGCGGGGCTCGACCCCGCCCTGCCCCGGCACACCGCCGTCGTGGCGTACCTGCACGAGCGTGACGGTGACGCGGTCACCGCGGCACGGCTCTACGCCGAAGCCGCCCGCTCGGCGCCCAGCCTCCCCGAACGTGACCACCTCACGCGCCAGGCCGCCCGGCTCAACGCGCAGTTGCGCACTTGAGCGGCGGGCGGGAGGCATGTACCGAGCCGACGGGGGTGGTCTGCTTACCAGGCGCGGCTCAGTCACTTGTGCTTCGCGAGGCATGTGGGCCACGTCCGGGACCGAGGTCGTGTGCGACCGCGGTCACTGCAGGGCGACCAACTCGAGCGGAGTTCGGTCCGCCGCTCAGCAGCCGGGCGGGATCCGGTCCTGCGGCCCGTCAGCCACCTCGGCCGCGCCGTCGTCCAGCTGCGCCCGCTTGGCCACCGCCGGATCGGTCGAGTCCGAGACCAGCTCCGCGATGCGCAGGGTGCACTCCCACTCCGTCATCTTGCCTTTGATCACCACCAGGTATGACTCCTGGTCGGCGAAGCGGTACACGTGGCGCCGCTTCTCGATGATGTTTTTTCTCGGTACATACGTGTGGAGGGCAGCACGGAGTGCCTTCAGTGCCTGGTCCTTCGTTTCCTGCCCACGGCAGATGAACTCGGTCCTGTACTCGTCGCCGTAGTAGTACTCCGCGATCACGACCCAGTTGCCCATGCCCACTTCCCCTCGGCGCCGTTGCCAGTCAGCCACAGCTCAGCCTCCGGAGCAAGAGTGATGCAGACCGAGGGACGGCCTCTGTGCGAGAGCGGCGGATGGGACGAACGACCGACCACCGCCGCATCGGGTGGTTCCTGCCGTCAGCAGGGGACCGTGGTCCAGAATCAGGGCATGGACGTCCCGAACTGCTGGAAGCCGTTTCACCCTCCGCCCGGCCACCGAGGTGCGACGGCAGACGCCCATCTCCGGTGCCGGTGTCCTGCGACCGATGTGGGACATCGGAAACCGAACCCCGACCGGCGAACCGGTCCTCGACATCGCCCGGCTCTGGGTGGAGTTCACGCCCTTCCTGGAGCCCGGTGGGCAGGCCTCGATACGACTCGCTCCTCTTGACCCCTCACAGTGGCAGCACCTTCGGTCCGGTCAAGTGATCACCATGCACGAGGACCGGTCTGTCGCAGGCACGGCGGTTGTCCTGGAGGTTTGTCGACCTGGCTTTGCCGGTGGCGTCCGCGGGTAGCGGGAGGTTCGCCTCACGTGGTCAGTGGGCAGGAGCAGACTGATCATGTGGCCGCATCTCACAACGTCTCTCGTCACGTCCATACCGATCTCGCTTGGGTGCTGTCGATGAGGGCCCGTTGATCACCCCGTCTTCCTGAGCAGGCCCTGATTTCGGTGGCGGCAGGACGCTGGAGCGTTCGTGCGTTTCACAAGACCGGCAATTTTCCGTGGGTGGGGGAACAGGCCCGAGCCCATCAGGCCCGGAGCGGTTCAACAGAGCGAAGCCGGCCCGGACGGGCGGTGATTCCGGTGAGGATGAGGTCGATACCGGCGAGGAATTCTCCTCGGTCGTCGAGGCTGCGTAGCCATTGCGGAATCGAGGTCGGCACCCAAGTGGAGGTTGCAGTGAATAGCCCTGACATGTCGAGCGGTGCGCGTCTGACCGCCCATAGTGGCGTCTCCACATCCCTTGCCCTGTGCAGCGATCGCGCCCTGAGCGAGCTCGTGGACACGGCCGTACCGATCGGATCCGGCATCGGCGGGAAGTCGGCCCTCCTGGAGATCGACGGAACTCCGATCTTCGTGAAACGGGTGCCCCTCACCGACCTGGAGAGGCAGCCTGAGCACGTCCGGTCCACGGCGAACCTGTTCGAGCTGCCCGTCTTCTGCCAGTACGGCATCGGCACCATCGCCGGGTCGGGCTTCGGGGCCTGGAGAGAACTCGCCGTGCACACCATGACCACGAACTGGGTCCTCGCGGGGGAGTGCGAGGCCTTCCCGCTGATGTACCACTGGAGGGTGCTGCCCGACTCGACGCCCCTGCCCGAGGAGTTGGCCGACGTCGAACGGGCTGTCGCGTACTGGGGCGGCGGATCGCAGGTACGCCACCGGATCCAGGCTCGCCAGCAGGCTTCGGCGAGCGTCGCGCTGTTCCTGGAGTACATTCCGCAGAACCTGCACCAGTGGCTGGGCACTCAGCTCGAAGCAGGAGACCAGACCGCCAACCGGGCCTGCGCCATGGTGGAGAGGGAGCTGGCAGCCGGCACCTCGTTCATGAACAGCCGCGGGCTCCTGCACTTCGACGCACATTTCGAGAACATCCTGACCGACGGTCGGCGCCTCTACTTCGCGGACTACGGCCTGGCAATCTCCTCCCAGTTCGAGCTGTCGCAGGACGAGGCCGACTTCTTCGCCCGGCATCAGCCCTACGACCGCTGTTACACCGCCACGTATCTCGTGAACTGGCTGGTCACCGCCCTGTTCGGATACCAGCGGGAGGACCAGGACGGCCGCTACGAGCTGGTGCGCGCCTACGCGCAGGGCAAGCGCCCCACCGGAATCCCGGAGGAGGCCGCGGCGATTCTCGCCCGGCACGCGCCGATCGCCGCCGTGATATCGGACTTCAACCGCAAGTTCCAGCGACAGAGCAGGCAGACCCCGTACCCGCTGGAGGAGATCCGCCGGCTTGGCGGGATGCCGAGCTCGTCCATCTACTGACGGACGTCGCGGCTGTGGCACCCGGCCCGATCATGTCGCGGTGCTATTACGGTGGGGCACTCAGCTCGGGCCGAGGGTGCCGGTCACCACGTCGACGGCATGGCGGCGGTGCGCGGCGAAGAGCTGGAGGGCGGTGTCGGCATCGCGGGAGCGCAGCGCGATGACGAGCTCGCGGTGCTGACGCGGGATGCAGCCGAGATACCCCTGGGTGCTGAGGTTGATCCGGGTCAGCAGGAACAGGTGGACCTGGCACCGTATGCCCTCCCACGCATCGGCCAGTCGCTGGTGGCCGGCTGCGGCGAAGACGGTGTCGTGGAAGGCGATGTCCAGGCGGACCATCTCGTGCGCGTCCGTAACGCGGTCCATCACTTCGGCCGCCTTCGCGACGGACGCGAGGTCCTCGTCCGAGGCGCGAGCGATCACCTGCCGGACAGCAAGGTCCTCCAGGGCGCCGCGCAGGCTGTCGAGCTCGGCGACGTCCTCGGCAGACAGTGTCGTCACCGTCGTCCCGCGGTGCCAGGCGCAGTGGACCAGGCCCTCGCGCTCCAGCACACGCAGCGCTTCGCGCACCGGGCCGCGGCTGACGTCCATCACGCCGGACAGCTCCACTTCACGCAGCTGGGCGCCGGGGGCGTAGGCCCCGTTGAAGATGGCCTCCCGGATCCGGTCCGCGACCTCGTCCGCCAGGCCGCGACGGCGAGCCGGGGCGACCTTGCCCTGATCACTCATGTCTGACGTGCACCTGCTTTCTTGCACCTTCCCAGCCAACGTCCTAATGTTAACATTTCATGGTTGTCCTAATGTCAACATTAGGGCGGCTGGTTGGTGGCCCCCGCGCCCGTGTCCTCAGAAAGGCAGCGCCGTGACCGTTCTCGACTCTCCGATCCCGCGGTTCCACCTGGCCATGCCGGTCGATGACCTGGCCGCCGCGCGCCGCTTCTACGGCGACACGCTGGGCCTTGAACAGGGCCGCAGCGCGGACACCTGGGTGGACTGGAACCTGCACGGCCACCAGGTGGTCACCCACCTCGCACCGGAACGCGCTCAGCGCATACACAACCCGGTCGACGGCCACGACGTCCCGGTACCGCACTTCGGCCTGATCCTCACGATCCCCGCCTTCCAGGAACTCGCCGAGCGGCTGCGCACGGCGGGCACGGACTTCGTCATCGCGCCCTACGTCCGCTTCGAGGGACAGAAGGGCGAGCAGTGGACGATGTTCCTCCTCGACCCGGCCGGCAACGCACTGGAGTTCAAGGCGTTCGCCGACGACTCCCAGGTCTTCGCCGCCTGATCCCGGCACCCCGCCATCCTCATCCCCGCGTTCGAAGAGAGACGAGAAGACCGTGAACGTGTTCCAGATCGGCGCCGCCGGAGGCGTCGGGCGCCGGCTCGCCGAGCTGCTCACCGCCCGCGGCGACCAGGTGACCGGCATGCACCGCGACTCCGCGCAGGCCGCCACCGTCCGCGCATCGGGTGCCACCCCCGTGATCGGTGACCTGATCAACGATTCCGTGGAGGAGCTCGCGGCGAAGTTCACCGGGCACGACGCGGTCGTGTTCTCCGCCGGAGCCCACGGCACCGGCATGGACAAGACGACACTCATCGACGGCAAGGGCCTGGAGAAGGCCACCGACGCGGCCGCACACGCCGGGGTGCCGCGGTTCGTCCTCGTCTCGGTGTTCCCCGACGCACTGCGCGACGGCAAGCGCGACGAGGGCTTCGAGCACTACATCAAGGTCAAGAAGACCGCCGACGTGTACCTGGCCCGCACCGCCCTGGACTGGCTGATCGTCCGCCCCGGCACGCTCCTCGACACCCCCGGCACCGGCCGCGTAACGGCCGGTCCCGCGGTCGAGTACGGCGATGTGCACCGCGACGACGTCGCCGCCTTCATCGACGCCGCCCTCCACGAGCCGCGCCTGCGCCGCTTGATCGTCGAACTCACCTCCGGCGACACCCCCGCAGCCGACGCCGTCGCCGCCCTCGCGACAACGACCCGCTGAACCCGGCTACCCGTCTCCGGTACGCGAGGACCGCATCCTGGATGGGACCCGTCTTTCGGCGGTTGCCCTCGGTCTGGTGCGGCTGTTCGGAATCAGTGTCGGCGCCGCGGCGTGCCGCGCACTGATCGGGAGGGCTGTCTATGTGCGGTCCGGGTGTGGCGAGGTGATGTGCTCCGGGGGTGTTTCGGGTTTGGTGTGGAGGACTTCGCGGGCTTGTTCGGCGGCACGGGTGATGCTTTCACTGATGAAGTCGAGGAAACGGGCGATGTTCTCCAGGCGGGTGGCGGCGGGGGTGTGGGGGCCGAGGACGGCGATGCCTTGGCGTGCGGTTTCGACGAGTTGGTCGTTGGATCGGGCGCCCGCAATGGTCGCCTGGTAGAAGAGTTCGTCGTCGACGACATAGCGGTCGCGGCGGCGTTCGTCGCGTTCTCGGCGGACGAGGCTCTGGCTCTCCAGGAAGGCGATCGCCTTGGAGATGGACGCCGGACTGACCTGGAGGCGCTCGGCGAGTTGGGATGCGGTGAGGCTGCCCGCATCGGTGGTGAACAGGCAGGTCAGCACCCGGGCCGTCATCTTGGTCAGGCCCGAGGACATGAGGGCGGTGGTGAGCGTCTCCTCGTATTCGGCCACGGCCTCGGCGTCGCGTCCGTGCGGCTGGGGGAGTGACTCCGGGCCTCGGGGGGAGGCGGGCCTGCGTCGGTGGGTGCGGCGTTCGGTGGCGCGCTGGGCCAGGTCGGCGCGGTAGGCGGTGGGGCCGCCGTTGCGCATCACCTCGCGCGTGATCGTCGAGGTCGGACGGTCGAGGCGGCGGGCGATCTCGGCGTAGGGGAGGCTGTCGGCCAGCCCCAGCGCGATCTGCTGGCGTTCCTGCTGGGTGAGCCTGCCTCCCGGCATCGCGGTCTCCTCGGTGATCCTTCGTAGCGGTCTCTGCTCCCCCAACTGTAGCGTTCACGTTTCATTCATTGCAATGATCGGCGCAGCGGTCGTTGCGTTAGGTTGCAAACCACTATCGATAGCTACCTGCATGGATAGGAGGTTTCCGCAACGGATGTGTTGTCGACCGTTGGAATGCAACGTAGCGTTTCTGATATCAGAAACAGTGAGCCGTCAGCGGATCGCGGAGTTGCCGGGCGGGGCGACCTCCCCAAGGGGCGACTCGAAGCCGTCCGCGTGATGCAGGCTGAGGCCCCGGGGGAGAGGGGCCCGGCGCGGCGCGGAACACCTCGTGACGTTGGCGGTGAAGGCCTACGACGTGGGCAGTGGGCGACGGGGCCGTGCGGTACGTTGCGGGTCATGGACATGACGCGCCTTGATCTTGCCCGGATCCGCGAGGCCCGCCGTGATATCGACCCGATTTTTCTGGATAGTCCGCTGTACCAGTGCGACGCGTTGGGACGCGAGCTCGGCTGCACGGTGAGCGTCAAACTGGAAACGGCGAATCCGGTGCGCAGCTTCAAGGCCCGCGGCACCGAACATGTCGCCAGTCTGCTGGCCGGCCAGGGCCGCACCGCCGCGGTGTGCGCCAGTGCCGGCAACCTCGGCCAGGCACTGGCTTGGTCCGGTCGTCGCCGCGGCCTCGACGTGACGGTCGTGGCATCACGCAGGGCGCCCGCTGCCAAGCTCGACCGGATCCACACGCTGGGTGCGGAGCTGGAACTGGTCGACGGCGACTTCGAGATGGCCCGCGAACGGGCCGCGCATATCGCACAGCGGCGCGGCGTCCGGCTGGTCGAGGACAGCCTCGACATCGAGACCTGCGAGGGCGCGGCGACCATCGGCCTGGAACTGGCGAGCGTGGCGTCCTCCTTCGACGTTGTCCTGATCGCCCTGGGCGGCGGCGCGATGGCCACCGGTGTGGGATACGTGCTGAAGAGCCTTTCGCCGGACGTCGAGGTGATCTGCGTGCAGCCCCTCGGCGCACCCGCGATGACCCGCTCCTGGCACGCTCGCCGGGTCGTCACCACCGACTCGATGGACACCATCGCCGACGGCGTCGCCGGCCGGTACCCCATCCCCGCGGTCCTGGACGACCTCCTCACGGTGGCCGACGACGCCGTCCTGGTTCACGAGGCGTCCATCGTCACGGGCATGCGCATGCTCCTGGAGCGCGCGGGCCTGGTCGTCGAGCCCTCGGCGGCCCTCGGCGTCGCGGCCGTCCTGGAAGACCGTGACCGCTTCGCCGGCCGCCATGTGGCCACCATCATCTGCGGCAGCAACGTCGACCCGGACGCCTACCACCGCTGGGTCCGCACGTGACCTTTCGGGATACGTTCACGGGTCTCACCGCCTCGGGCGGTGTCACGGACCACTGCAAGCCACAAGCCCGATCGTCATTCCCTCCAGCCCCTTTCCCCGACAGGTGATCACAACTCCAGACAGGCCCTAGCACTCACAAAGCGGCGGACGGCATGATGTCCATCCGGAGCCTGAGGGGGTAAGCCATGAGATCGCGCCTGCAGTGGACCCACGGCCGCGGAGAGCGTGTCAGCGTTGAACGCAAGCAGACGTACACGGCCGAGATCTTGGTGAAATTCTTTGTCCTGGTCGGCCTGCTGTATATGCCGGTTCTCATCTTCGATTGGGGTGAGTGGATCCCCTTCGCCGGAGCCGGCGCCTACCTGCTCTGGGAACTCGGCCGTATCAACAGCGCACTCGGCGAGCTCGCCGACCTCTGGAACGAGCAGCATCAGCAACGGCAGGAGTCGGCTCGCAGCGCCTCCCTCCAGTGAAACGGTCACGGCCAGACGCAGCTCCGGCAGAGCGGGGCCGAGTTCTCGACTTGCGCGGGAGCACTGGGTGAGCGTTCTCCTACCCCTGGGGCCACCGTGGTACCGGGCGGCTCCAGCGGTAAAAACGGCGACGGCCTGGGCATGGACCAGGGATGGGACGCTTTGAGGGGCATGCTGTATTGATCACCGGGGCGGCACGCGGTATCGGCGCCGCCACTGCCCGCAGGTTCGCGATGGAGGGCGCCCGCGTCCTGGTCACCGACATCGATCCGGCCGAGGCGGAGAAGACGGCCGCCGCTATCGGGTCGGCCGAACCGTTCGTGTGTGACGTCGGCTCGCGGGAATCCGTCGAGGCTGCCGTCGCGTACGCCGTGGACGCGTTCGGCTCGCTGGACGTGCTGGTCAACAACGCCTACGCGTGCGCCCCCGATGCCCCACTCTTCGAGGAGGAGCCGGACGAGGTGTGGGCCCGTGACCTTGACATCACCCTCACCGGCGCCTTTCGCTGCTGTCGTGCCGCGCTCCCGCAGCTGGCTGCCTCGGGCCGCGGCGCCATCGTGAACGTCGGCTCCGTCAACGGCCTGATGGACTTCGGCAACCACGCCTACAGCGCCGCCAAGGCGGGGCTCGGCTCGCTCACCCGCACCCTCGCCGGGGACGCGGCCGCACGCGGGGTCCGCGTCAACCTGGTCGTCCCGGGCACCGTCCGGACCGCGGCATGGGAGGGTCGGGAAGCCGACCTGGAGCGTGTGAGCGGCCTGTACCCGCTCGGCCGCGTCGGTGAGCCGGACGACATCGCCGCTGCCATCGCCTTCCTCGCCTCGCGCGACGCGTCCTGGATCACCGGTACGACTCTGTGCGTGGACGGCGGACTGCTGGCCGTCAACACCGCGTTTCAGCACGCGGGTTGGGGCAGCTGACGCAGCGCGGTGCGGCCGCGGCACGGGGCCCGCCCCGGGGACGGCCGCAGTGCCCCCATCAAGTAGTACTCGATCGCGTGTCAGCGGCCTCAAGGGCCGGACAGGCAACTGCCCCGCGCTACCTTCGGTTGTCCTGCGAACCTGAGTATCGGCGATGACCTGTTCGGAAACGTCGTGGTCCTGCTGGTTGAGCCCACCGCGGAAGTAGTTGAAGTCGTCGTCAACGAGGCCGCTGCTCTTGGTGGTTGCTCCCGCTCGCGCCGGGTGATCCCGAACGCCGCATCCGCATCCGCATCGAAGTCGACGAAGCCCGCTTCCCGCACACGCATAGACGGTCACATGCCGCGAACTCGCCACCAATTTGATCGATTGATCGCTATGATGGGTTCATCGCGCGAAACTCGATCGTGCGAGCCGTCGTGCGGTCGCGCCCCCAGGCGGCGCGGCCGACGTGGGTGAGAGCGGTGGGGACATGCGGGAGTCGGCGGAGAAGCGGCAGAGCCGGATCGCGGAGGTTGTGCGGGGCCGGGGCATCGCGCGTATCACCGACCTTGCCGACGAACTCGGCGTCTCCGTCGTGACCGTGCGCCGGGACGTCGAGGAGATGGCCCGGCGTGGCGAGGTGCGCCGCGGGCACGGGGTGGCGCGTTCGCTGCGACCGGTGCCCGCGGAGGCCGAGACCGGGGGCGACGCCGTCGCCATGGTCGTTCCGGAGAGCAACACGTACCTCACCGAGGCCGTGCAGGGTGCGCGGGAGGCCGCGGCGAAGGCCGGTCTGCGGCTGGCGCTGCACATCGCCGCCGGTGACGCCGGGTCGGAGCGCGAAGCGGTGCGTCAGGCACTGGCCGCCGGTGCACGCGGGCTGCTGCTGTCGCCGCACTGGCGCACACGGGCGGAGGCGGAAGAGGACCACTCGTGGCTGACCGCCCTGGACGTCCCCACGGTGCTGGTGGAGCGGCGCCCCGCACGGGCCGGCGGGATCTACTCGCTGGACAGCGTGCGCTCGGACCATGCGTACGGCGTGCACCTGGCGCTCGGGCACCTGGTCGGCCTCGGACACCGGCGGATCGTGCTGGCCGCGCGTGACGACAGCCCCACCGCACGGGTCATCCGCGCGGAGTTCGCCGAGCAGACCGCCGCCCGGGGGCTCGCCGAGGGGTGCTCCACGATTCTCAGCTCGAGCACCGCGGGTCCCGACCCGCGCGTCGCCGACCCGCGGGCGGTCGACCTGGCCGAGGTGGTCGGGGAGAGCGACGCGACGGCGGTGCTGATCCACAGCGACATGGACGCGCTGATGCTGGTGCAACGGCTGCAGACAGCCGGAATCGACGTGCCGGGACGCTGTTCGGTGGTCGCGTACAACGACGTGGTCGCCGACATGGGACCGGTCCCGCTGACCGCGGTCGCCCCGCCCAAGGCGGAACTCGGCCGGACCGGGGTCGAGTTGTTGCTGCGCCGGCTCGACATGGCCCGCGGCGGGCTTCGGCCCGGTGCCACCCGCCATCTGGAACTGCTGCCGGCCCTGGTGGTGAGGGAGTCCACGGCTCCGCCGGCGGTCTGATCCCGTCCAGGGCCGCCTGACATTCAGGCGTCTATATATTTGACGTCTGTTCGTTTGACCGTTTTAGTTTCTTCTGTTCGATGTATTGACGCCTTTTTCGTCTGCCGCTCAGGATGCCCATAACCCAGCAACGATGCGGGAGGGCCCATGCCTGGTCGACGCCCAGCAGCCAGAAGCGCACGTGCGGCCGTGACAGCGCTGCTCACGATCTTCGCCATGCTGCTGGCGGCGGGCTGCTCCGGTGGCGGAAAGGGGGACGGCGCCGGAGACGGGCCGGTGCACGTCACCTTCTGGTCGGCGCTGCGCGGCAGCCAGGAGGTCGTGGACGAGTACAACCGCACCCACACCAGGATCAAGGTCGACTTCGAGCAGGTTCCCTCGGGCGATCAGGGCGGCTGGGCCAAGCTCAGCAATGCCGCGCGGGCGGGCAACGCCCCTGATGTCGCCACCATCGAGTACCCCCAGTTGCCCAGTTACGCCATCGACGGTGTGCCCCGCGACATCACCAGGTTGTTGCCCGACTCGGTGCGCCGCAAGATCCTGCCGCAGGCGCTGGACCTGACCACGTTCGAGGGGCGCACCTACGCCCTGCCGGTCGACATCGAGCCGATGGTCTTCCTCTACCGCAAGGACCTGTTCACCAAGTACGGCATCCCCGTCCCCAAGACCTGGGCGGAGTTCGAGAGTTCGGCCCGCAAGCTGAAAAAGGCCCGGCCCAGCTCCCGTATCGCCAGTCTCTTCACCACCGGCGGGACGCTCGCCATGGCCGGCCTCGCCTGGCAGGCGGGCGCGCAGTGGTACGACACCTCCGCCACGTCCTGGAACGTCTCCATGGACGACGCCCCCACCCGCAAGGTCGCCGCGTACTGGCAGCGCCTGGTGGACGACGACCTGGTGCGTGTCGAGCCCTCGTCCAGCCAGCAGTGGCGGGCGCATCTGCAGAGCGGGGAGACGGCCGGCTGGCTGGCGGGCGCCTGGGCCGCGGGCTCGATGATGGCGTCCACGCCGGGCGGCAAGGGCAATTGGGCCATCGCGCCCTCCCCGCAGTGGGACCCGAGCAAGCCGTCGCTGGGCACCCAGGGCGGCTCGACCTTCATGGTCACCAAAAACAGCGAACACCCCAAGGAAGCCCTGGACTTCATCACCTGGATGGTCACCAGCCCGGACGCGCTGCGCGCCAAGCTCTCCAGCGGTGTCAGCAGCGCGTACCCGACCGTGCCCGACCTGGTTCCGGTCGCCCGCAAGGAGATGGACACCGGCTACTACTCGGGCCAGGACATCTTCGGTCTCTTCCAGAAGCAGGCGGAGCTGATCTCCACCCGATGGAAGTGGGGGCCGCGCATGGTATCGACGATCAGCTCCGGCGACGACGGGCTCGCGCGGGCCGGCGCCGGCAGCGGCACCATCCTGGAGGCGCTCCGTGAAGCGCAGAGCAAAACCCTGCCCGACCTGAAGAGTCTCGGCCTGTCCGTTACCACCCGCTGACCGGCCGCCGCGTCACACCACCCCTTTTGAGCCGCACATCAGGTTGGATCCGAGGTGCATCCGTGAGCACAGTGATGACTTCCAGAAAACGGACGGGGAGCACACCGCCACCCGCGGACCCCGCCCGGGCCCGTAGAACCGGCCGCCGACAGCAGAGGATCGCCTACGTCACGCTCCTCGCCCCGTTCACGGCGCTGCTCGTCGCTGTGTTCCTCGTCCCCGTCGGCTACGCCGTCTACCTCAGCTTCTTCTCAGAGGACCACGACGGCCTCGGCTTCGGCGGCGGCCGCACCATCTTCACCGGACTGCGCAGTTACCTCGCCGTGCTGGAGGACCCGAGCTTCCTATCCGGCTTCGGCTCCATCGCCCTGTACTGCGTGATCTTCGTCCCGCTCGTGGCCGCCGGCGCCCTGGGCCTCGCCCTGCTGCTCGACTCCGGACTGATCCGGCTGCGGCGCACCGCGCAGATGCTGCTCTACCTGCCGCACGCCGTACCCGGCATCATCGCGGCGGTCATCTGGCTGTACCTCTACACACCAGGGCTCAGCCCGGTCATCAAACTCTTCGCCCAGGCCGACATCACCATCGACTTCCTGGGCCTGCACACCGTGCTCCCGTCGATCGTCAACATCGCCCTGTGGAGCGGCCTCGGCTACAACATGGTGATCTTCTACGCCGCACTCCAGGCGCTGCCGCGCGAGGTGCTGGAAGCGGCCCGGATCGACGGGGCGGGAGGCGTGCGCACCGCGCTCCAGGTCAAGGTCCCCATCATCCGGGGATCCGTCCTCATGGTGTGCATGTTCTCCCTCATCGGGGCGCTGCAGCTGTTCACCGAGCCCATGCTGATGAACCAGGCGACGCCGATGGTCAACTCCCGCTTCACACCGAACATGTACATCTACGACGCGGCCTTCCGCCGCAACAACTACGGACTCGCCTCCGCGGCCTCCGTCATCCTCCTCGTCGTCACCTGCGCCCTGTCGTTCGCGGTGACGCGCTGGGCCGGCCGCCGCGAACGGAGCGCGACATGACCACGACGACTCCCACGCCCCCCGCGGCCACATCCGGCCGGCCGCCGACCAAGCCGCTCGACCGCCCCTTCGGCAAGTCCGCGCTGACCAGCCGCGGCTTCGCCAACGCCGTCGTGCTGATCGCCGCCCTCTACACCATGCTGCCCGCCCTGTGGCTGCTGTTCGCGTCCACCAAGAACGCCGACGCCCTCTTCGGCAGCGACATCTTCTCCCTCGGCGACTTCTCCCTCTCCCGCAACCTCTCCGACCTCTTCGCCATGGACGGCGGCCTCTACGGCGAGTGGTACCTCAACAGCCTGCTGTACGCGGTCGTCGGCGCACTGGTCGGTTCCCTCATCAGCGTGTCCGCCGGGTACGCCTTCGACAAGTACGAGTTCCGGCACAAGGAGAAGCTGTTCGGCCTCGTCCTCACCGGCGTCATGGTCCCGCAGACCGTGCTGGCTCTCCCGCTCTACCTCGTGGCCTCCGAGATCGGCCTGGTCAACACCTTCTGGGCGGTCTTCATCCCCGTCCTGTTCAACCCCTTCGGCGTCTACCTCGCCCGTCTGCTCAGCAGCGGCTACGTACCCAACGAGGTGCTGGAGGCGTCCCGGGTGGACGGAGCGGGCGAACTGCAGACGTACGTACGCGTCAGCCTGCGCATGCTGGGCCCCGGCTTCGTCACCGTCTTCCTCTTCCAGCTCACCGCCATCTGGAACAACTTCTTCCTGCCCATGGTCATGCTCTCCGACCAGCACCTGTATCCGCTGAGCCTCGGGCTCTACACCTGGAACAGCTCCGCCACCGTCTCGCCCGAGTACTACCCGCTCGTCGTCATCGGCTCGCTGCTCGCCGTCGTCCCGCTGATCGTCGCGTTCGTCACGCTGCAGCGCTACTGGAAGTCCGGTCTGACCGCCGGAAGCGTCAAGTGATGGGCAAGGAGCGCCAGTTGACCCGTAGGAGCGTCACGTGACCCACCCCGACCACCGGCCCCGTCCACGCCCGCGCGCCGTGCTCGCCATGGCACACAGGACCGCGCGACAGGTCCTCGACACGGACGTACGGGCCCGGCTGGCCGCCCTCACCGACATCGACCCGCAGCTCGTCCTGGACGATCTCACCACCCCCGCCGCCCATCACGCCCTCGCCGACGCCGAGTTGCTCGTCACCGGCTGGGGCTGCCCGCCCATCGACGCGGCGGTACTGGACGCGGCGCCCCGGCTGCGCGCCGTTGTGCACACCGCCGGGACCGTACGCCACCACATCACCGCCGCGTGCTGGGAGCGCGGCCTGGCGGTGTCCTCCGCCGCCGCGGCCAACGCCGTGCCGGTCGCCGAGTACACCCTCGCCATGATCCTGCTCGCCAACAAACGCGTCCTCGACACCGCCCGGGTCTACCGCACCGAGCGCCGCCGCATCGACTGGAACGCACACCATCCCGACGCGGGCAACTACCGCAGAACCGTGGGCATCCTGAGCGCCTCGGTCATCGGACGCCGCGTCATCGACCTGCTCCGCCCGCACGACCTGACCGTGCTGCTCCACGACCCCTACGTCACGGACGCCGAGGCACGCGAACTCGGGGCACAGCCGGTCTCCCTTCCGGAGCTGTTCGCGGTGAGCGACACCGTCAGCGTGCACACGCCGCTGCTGCCCGAGACCCGCGGTCTGGTCAGCCGCGAGCTGCTGGCGCGGCTGCGCACGGGCGGCACGCTCATCAACACCGCGCGCGGAGCCGTCGTCGACCAGGACGCCCTCACCGACGAGGCGGTGGCCGGGCGGCTCCACGCGATCCTCGACGTCACCGAGCCGGAGGTGCTGCCCGCCGACTCGCCGCTGTGGGACTGCCCGGGCATCCTCATCACCCCGCACATCGCCGGCTCGAAGGGCGGAGAGCTGCGCCGCCTCGCCGACCTGGCGCTGGCCGAGGTCGAGTCGTACGCCCTCGGCCGCCCCTTCGCCCACCCCGTACGGCCCGAACACCTGGCCCGCCTCGCCTGACCACCGCAGTCGCCTGAAGGACACCGCCGCAACGAACTGGAGACGTGGTTCCTCCCATGACCGAAAACTCTCTGCCCACGGCCCCCGAGGAAGACCGCACCCTCAGCCCGCACACCGGCTACACCCGCGCCCACTGGGAGGCCACCGCCGACCGGCTGCTCGCCGCGGCCCTCCGCTACGCCACCCCCGGGCACGCCCTGGTCGACCTGCCCGGCCCGCCCTCGAAGTCGGGGGTGCGCTCCGACGGTCTGGAAGGGTTCGCCCGGACGTTCCTGCTCGCCGCGTTCCGCACCGCCGGAGCGTCCGGCAAGGACCCGCACGGCTTCCTGGAGCGCTACACCGCCGGCCTCGCCCGCGGTACCCGCACCCCGGGCCGCGACGACGCCGATTCCTGGCCGGAGATCGGCCACCACGGCATCCAGGGCCAGCCCATGGTGGAGTCCGCCTCCGTGGCCCTCGCTCTGCGGCTGACCGCGCCCTGGACCTGGGACACCCTCCCCGCCGCCGACCAGGACCGTGTCGAGCAGTGGCTGCGTGGCGCGCTGCGGCACACGCCCGCCCCCAACAACTGGTACCTCTTCCCGCTGACCGTGGCGGGATTCCTGGAGTCCGTCGGGCGCGGCGACGCCGAAACACGGCACGCGATCGAACGCGGGCTCGGCCTGCTGAACGGCTGGTACCAGGGCCAGGGCTGGTACTCCGACGGCGACGGCCGGTCCTTCGACCACTACAACGGCTGGGCACTCCACTTCTACCCGCTGCTGCACGCCCACCTCGCCGGAGACCAGGCGCTGCTCGACCAACTCGGCCCACGACTACGCGAGTTCCTGGACGGCTTCGCCCTCCTCTTCGACGCGAACGGCGCGCCCATCCACCACGGACGCTCCCTGACATACCGCTTCGCCGCCGTCACCGCCGTGGCCCTCGGCGCCCTCACCGGCCGGACACCACTCGCCCCCGGCGCCACGCGCCGCATCCTCAGCGGGTCGCTGCGCCACTTCCTCGACCGCGGTGCGCTGACCGCGGACGGTGTCCTGAGCCTCGGCTGGTACGGCCCGCACGAGGCGACCCTCCAGCGCTACTCCGGGCCCGGCTCCCCGTACTGGGCCTCCAAGGGTTTCCTCTCGCTGCTGATCCCGCCCGAGGACGCGGTGTGGACGGCCACCGAGGAGAACGCGCCCTCCGAGGGACGTGACCGTGTCCTCGCCCTGCCCGCACCCGGGCTGCTCATCCAGACCACGGGCGGGGACGGCCTGGCACGCCTGCACAACCACGGCAGCTACAAACTCGACTTCCGGGAGCCGGAGCGCGCCCCCGGCAACCCCCTCTACGCCCGGCTCGCGTACTCCACGCGCACCGGCCCGACCAGCGCCGCCAACACCCCCGACAACCACATCGCGCTGACGGCCCGCGGCACCCGCAGCGCCCGCGCACGCATCCACCCGCTCGCCGCCGGACCCGACTGGCTCGCCTCCTGGCACCGGCCGGTCTTCCCCGAGGCCGGGCCCGTCCTTCCCTCGGCCCGGATCGAGAGCCTGACGCTGGCCCGTGGCAGGCTCGAACTGCGCGTGCACCGTACGGTCGGCGTGCCCGTGGGGACGCCGATCCACCACAGCGGCTGGGCCGTCGCCCTCCCTCCGGGCACCGCCCCCGAGGCCGAACAGACCGTGGAAGTACGGCTCCACGGGCCGGAGACGACGAGTCAACTGCTCGGTCTGTACGGCTGGCAGACGCAGCGCACCGTGCGCGCACCGCAGGGCACGGCGTACGGACCCTGGGCCCTGCTTCCCGAACTCACCGGAACCGTAGGGGCAGACGCGTCGCAGACGGTGTTCGTCGCGCTGGCCTCCCTCACCGGGGAACCCGGCGCGGCCCCGCTCGCCGGGCAGGCCGCCGCCGAGGTGAGCGGCCTCGCCGTCACCGTCAGCTGGGCCGACGGGGCGCGTACCGTCATCGACTTCGGCGCGGACGGTACGAGTGGTACGCATGGCCCGTCGGTCACCGAGGAGCCGGCGTGAACGGCAGGACAGGCGTGACCGGGGTGACGCCGCGGCTGGGGCTGTGTTCCGTCACCCTGCGCCACCTCGACGCGGCCGGGGTCCTTGAGGCCGCGGTCGAGGCGGAGCTGGAGTGCGTGGAGTGGGGCGCCGACGTCCACGTACCGGCGGGTGACGAGGCCGCGGCCGTCCGGGTTCGTGCCGCCACCGAGGAGGCGGGGCTCGCGGTGGCGTCGTACGGCTCGTACTACCGCGCCGGGCGCACCGACCCCGCGGAGTTCGACGGAGTCCTCCGCTCGGCCGTGCTGCTCGGGGCGCCCCGTATCCGGATCTGGGCGGGGGCGACGGGGACCGACGAGACGTCCCCCGAGGAGCGGGCGGCGGTCGTCGAGGACACCCGCCGCGCGGCGACGCTCGCGGCCGACGCCGGTGTCCGGCTGGCCTACGAGTTCCACCGCAACACCCTCACCGACGGCGCCGACCGTACTCTGCGGTTGCTGGCGGAGGTGGAGCATCCCAACGTCCGTACGTACTGGCAGCCGCCGCTCGATGTTCATGACGCGGAGGCGCTCCTCGGCCTCGACACCATGATCGACCGGGTCGCCGCCGTGCACGCCTTCTCGTGGTGGCCCGGGACCACCCGGCATCCGCTCGCCGCCCGTTCCGAACTGTGGGGCGCGGTCCTCGACCACCTGCGTGCGCACGCCGAATCGTTGGACGTCCTCCTGGAGTTCGTCCCCGACAACGACGAGAAGATCCTCGCCCGCGAGGCCCGCACTCTTCGGACCCTGGCGACCCGCGTGCTGTCCGCACCCGACCGATGACGAGGTCGGGCGCACACTCGGCGAAGGCGGAGGCCCAACGCGTCTTCTGCACCTCCGCCTTGTTCAGCATTCGAAGGTGCGAGGAGTCTCGCCGCTTCTACGGCCGCTGCCCCCTGCTCCTGGTAAACGCCAGGAGCAGGGGGCAACGAGGGTGGTTCAGTCCCCGCTCGTCAGCAGGGGCGCGCTGATGAGGTCACGTCGTTGAAGCCCTGGTTCGCCAGGTCGCGGGACCGCCCGCCGGGGCCGATCGTGCGGTGGGATCCTCCGTAGTTGGCGTCGGAGAAGATGCACCAGGTTGTGTTGGTGTTGTTGTACACCGACGAAGCCGCGTCGTTGAAGCCTGCCGGGGCATTCGCCCGCCCCGTGAAGGGGACCCCGCGGCCGCTGTAGTCGGAGTGCTGCCACAGGCAGAAGCGGTTGCTGGGGCAGTCGCCGATAGCGGCCTGGGCTGTTCCGGTCATCAGTCCCGAGAAGGCGATCCCCATGGCGGCGGTCGTGGTGCCGAGGGCGGCGAGCGTCCGCCTCGTGCGGCTCTTGCGCATAGCGTTTGTGTCCTTTTCTCGATGCGGCGTATTTTCCCGTCTCAGGCAGTTTCAGGGGCCGCTGACCAGCGGTGACAGGCCATTCGTTGCTCAGGTTGTGTTCACTGAGGGCGGCTCGGTTCTCCGGGATTTTCCGTTGTACGTTTCGGGGATCACCAAGGGATGACGCCGTCGTCCTCGAAGAACGAGCCGGTCGGCCCGCCGTCGGGCAGCGTGGCGAGCCGGATCGCGGTGGCCGCGCCCTGCTCAGGAGTGCGGGGCCCTTGAAAGCCGGTGAAGTCGGTCGCGACCAGGCCCGGGCAGGCGGCGTTGATCAGGATGTTCGTGTCGGCGAACTGCCGGGCGTACTGCACGGTGACGGCGTTGAGGAACGACTTCGACGGCGCGTAGGCCGCCATGATGGGGCCGATCTCGATGTCCGGGTCGGCCTGCCGGGTCAGGGAGGCGACGGCACTGGAGACGTTGACGATGCGTGGCGACGTCGAGCGCCGCAGCAGCGGCAGCATCGCGTTGGTCACCCGGATGACACCGATGACGTTGGTCTCCACGACCGTGCGGACCACGTCGAGGTCGAGTGTGGTCGGGTCCTGCGCCCACCCGGGCCCCGTCTCTCCTGAGATGCCGGCGTTGTTCACCAGCACGTCCAGGCGCCCCGCCTGCCGTTCGACCAGTTCCGCGGCATCGGTGACGCTCTGGTCGCCGGTCACGTCCAGTGGCACCCCGAACGCGTCCACCCCGGCGGCGCGCAGCTTCTCAACGGCGGTGTCGAGCCGTGCCTCGTCGCGGGCTCCCACGCCCACGAGATACCCGAGGGCGCCAAGACCGGTTGCGATTTCGTACCCGATTCCCTTGTTCGCGCCGGTCACCAGCGCGATCTTCGTTTCGCTCATGCCGTCGATGCTCACTCGCGGACGAGCGGTGCATCCAACACCGATACGGTGCCCTGTCATACCCGGTAGGTATCACTGAACTATGCTGCGGCCGTGGACACCTTGGAGACCCGCGAGTTGAGGTACTTCATCGCCGTGGCCGAGGAACTGCACTTCGGCCGCGCCGCCGAGCGCGTCGGCATGGCCCAGCCACCGCTGTCCCGGGCGATCCAGCAGCTAGAGCGGCGCCTCGGCGTCCTACTGCTGGAACGTAACCGCCGCGGCGTCTCCCTGACCGGTGCCGGAGAGGTACTGCTGCACGAGGGCCGCGCCGCCCTCGACGCGACCGCCGCCGCCGCTCGCCGCACCCGTCGCGCCGGTGGCGCCGACAGTCCGGGCGGCTCCCGCAACCGCCTGGTGCTGGCAGTGAAGGCCGCCGCGTTCCACGAACTGCTGCAGAAGCTCCTCGACGCCTATGCGGCCGAGCCCGACGCCGCCGAGATCGAGGTGCTGCCGAGCGGCACGTGTGAGCAGGAGGCGATGCTGCGCGACGGCCGCGCCGATGTGGCGCTCATGCACGCGCCGTTCAACTCCCTCGCCGGGTTCGACAGCGAGGAACTGCTGACCGAGGGGCAGATCGCCATCCTGCCCGCCGGGCACCCCCTCGCGGCGCGCAGGACTCTGTCCCTGGCAGACGTCAGCGACATCCCCGACCTTCCACTCGCCCGCTGGGCCCGGCACGGCACGTACCCACCCGGCCCGGGCCCCGAGATCCACGACCAGACGCAGCTGGCCCAGCTGATCGCCCTCGGACGCACCGTGGCCGTCTTCCCCGACTCGGCCCGCGCCTGGCTATGGGCCGAGCACACCGCCGTCCCGCTGACCGACGCACCCCCCGTCGTCACCCACATCGCCTGGCCCGCACACAGCCGCTCCCTCGCCCTCGCCGGGCTGATCCGCACGGCCACACAGCTGTGACCCGCTCTTGGTTTTCATGACTGCGCGGGCGTGGCAGGTCACAGCCGGAGGACGATCAGGGCCGTGTCGTCGGTGTTGCCGGTAGCGGGAAGGAGGTCCGCCATCAGGGCGTCGGCCAGGGCCTCGGGGTCGGATTTCCGGTGGCCGGTGAGGGAGTCGGCGAGGCGGGCCAGACCGGCGTCGATGTCCTCGGTGCGGCGTTCGATCAGGCCGTCGGTGTACAGGACCAGGGTGGCGCCTGTGGTGAAGGGCGTGCGGGCCTGGGGCCGGGGCGTGTGTTCGGAGCGGGCGCCCAGTGGCGGGTCGGTGGCCTGGTCGAGGAAGGTCACGGTGCCGTCGGGGTGGAGCAGGACGGGCGGTGGATGGCCGGCGCAGCTGTAGGTGATCGTGTTGCTGTTCCAGTCGATGAAGGTGGTCACGACGGTGGTCGCCTCGGCGCCGTCGACGGATCGGGAGTACAGGCCGAGGGCGTCCAGCGCCTGGGCCGGGCCGTCGGCGACGCGGCAGGCCGCGCTCAGCGCGCTGCGCAGCTGTCCCATGGCACAGGCGGCTGCCAGGCCGTGGCCGACGACGTCGCCGACGGCGACCGCGAGGCGTTCGCCGGGCAGGTCGACCAGGTCGTACCAGTCGCCGCACACGTTCAGGGCGCCGACGGCGGGCCGGTAGCGCACGGCTGCCCCGTGCGACCCGGTCGGACCGGGCGGGGGGAGCATCGCCGCCTGCAGGGCCAGGGCGATCTCGCGTTCGTGGGCGTGCGCCTTGCGGAGGCGTTCGTTGACCTCCTGCAGTTCGCGGGCGCGGGTGTAGAGCTCGGCCTCCAGCACGCGGGCCCGGCTGTCGCCGCCCGGGCCGCCGCGGGCCCGGATGAGTTCGGTGACCTCCTCCACCCGGTGCACGACGAGCTCCACCTTCCCGTCAGGGCCGTGGACGGGTGCGTTGACCGGGCTCCAAAAGTGCTCCTGCCAGTGGCCGGGCCGCTGGGGGTCCTCGATGTCGTAGCGGAGCACCGCCATGGTGTCGCGCTCGCCGCCGGCCACCACCCGCAGCATCGACTCCCGGGTCTCCCGCATCCCGGCCGCGGCCGCGTCGCCCGGGTTCTCGGGGAACACGTCGAAGATGTAGCGGCCCAGCAGCTGCTCGCGGGTGCGCCCGGCCAGCCGCAGGAAGTCCTCGTTGGCGTCGGCGTACACCAGGTCAGGGGTGAGCAGGGCCACCATGCCGGGCAGGGCCCGGAAGACCGCCGCGTAGTCGATCCGCGGTTTCCTCATGTGCTGCCTGCCTCGGCGCCGAGCGTGCCTGTGTCGTTCCACGATAGGAGCGAACACGCTACACGGCCTGGGCACCGTTCTCTCCGGAACCCGGCAGCGCTCCGGCAGCACCGTCGAAGTCCTCCTCGCCGGCCGTGGCCGTCCCGCCGGTTCAGCCCCGGTGTGGTGTCAGGCGCAGGGTCAGGATCTGGAATGGCCGAAGCCGCAGGCGCAGGTCACCGGACTGGGTGACCTCGCAGCCGTCCTGGTCGGCTGTCTGCCGCTCCAGCAGGTCCGTGACGACCGCTGACTCCAGCGTGAAACCGGGGGTCAGTGACGCGCGTACCCGGCCGCCGTGCGCCTCGTAGAGACGGACGACGACATCACCCGAGCGGTCGTCGGCCAGCTTGACCGCCTCCACGACCACCGCCTCCGAGTCCACCGCGACCAACGGCGCCACCTCGGCGGAGCCCGGTACCACCCGCTCCGGCAGGTTCATCCGGTAGCCCTCGCGCACCGCGTCCGCGACCTCCGCGCCGATCACGAAGCCGTACCGCAGCCGGTGCGTGCCCTGGTCGGAGTCGGGGTCGGGGAAGCGAGGCGCGCGGACCAGCGAGAGCCGGACCGTGGTGGTCGTCCCGCCGTCGGGGCGGACGTCCCGGGTGACGTCGTGCCCGTAGGTCGAGTCGTTGACCAGCGCCGCACCCCAGCCGCGTTCGCCCACGTGCAGGAAGCGGTGCGCGCAGATCTCGAACTTCGCCGCGTCCCAGCTGGTGTTGGTGTGCGTGGGACGGTCGACGTGCCCGAACGGGATCTCGGCCGTGGAGTGTGCGGCACGCACGTCCAGCGGGAAGGCCGCCTTGAGCAGCTTCTCCTTCTCGTGCCAGTCCACGACCGTATCGATGTCCAGCCGCCGGGTCCCCTCGCGCAGCGACAGCGTCTGTGTGATCCGTGAGTCCCCGAAGGACCGCACCACCCGTACGCCCTCGTCGGTCGCGGTGACCTCGTCCGCGTCGGTGAGGTCGCGGACGGTGTTGCGGTAGAAGGCGTCGATGTCCCAGGCGTCCCACTCGTTGGGGAAGTCCTGGTGCAGCTGGAGGAGGTTGGCCGCCGCGCCGGGCGCCAGGGCCTCGCGGTCCGCGTCGCGGTCGTACGCCGAGGTGACCAGACCGCGCCCGTCGACGACCACCCGGACCAGCCCGTTGTCCAGCACGAAGCCGTCGCCCTCGGCGACCGGCGCGAGGGGCGCGGCGGACGTGCGGCGCGTGGAGCCGCCCAGCGCGGGCACGCCGGCTCGCGCGTGCGGTGCCGCGTTGAAGGCGACCTCGCCACCGCCTTCGGCCGGACCGGCCAGTGCCGCCTGCGCCCGCCCGATCAGCGTCCCCAGCTCCTCGGCCAGCTCCGCGTACGTCTCCTCCGCTTCCCGGTGCACCCACGCGATGGAGGAGCCGGGCAGGATGTCGTGGAACTGGTGCAGCAGCACCGTCTTCCACAGCCGGTCCAGCTCCTCGTACGGATAGGGGGCGCCCTCCGCGACGGCCGCCGTGGCCGCCCACAGTTCCGCCTCGCGCAGCAGGTGCTCGCTGCGCCGGTTGCCCTGCTTGCCGGCGAGCTGGCTGGTGAGCGTGCCCCGGTGGAACTCCAGGTACAGCTCGCCCGACCACACCGGGGCGTCGGGGTATTCGGCGTGCGCCTTCTCGAAGAAGTCGGCGGGCCTTTCGATCTCGATCCGCGGCGAGCCCTCCAGGTCCTTCAGTCGTGCCGCCCGCGAGAGCATCTCCCGGGTGGGACCGCCGCCCCCGTCGCCGTAGCCGAACGGGACCATGGAGCGGTTGGCGGCCCCCTTGTCCTGGAAGTTGCGGACGCTGTGGGCGAGTTCACCGCCGGACAGGTCGGCGTTGTAGGTGTCGACGGGCGGGAAGTGGCTGAAGATCCGGGTGCCGTCGATGCCCTCCCACCAGAAGGTGTGGTGCGGGAACTTGTTGGTGGTGTTCCAGGAGATCTTCTGCGTGAGGAACCAGCGCACCCCGGCCAGCTTCATCAGCTGCGGCAGCGCCGCGTTGTAGCCGAAGGTGTCGGGCAGCCACATCTCCTCGGTCTCCACGCCGAACTCGTCGAGGTAGAACCGCTTGCCGTGCACGAACTGCCGGGCCAGCGCCTCACCGCCGGTGATGTTGGTGTCGGGCTCCACCCACAGGCTCCCGGTGGGCAGGAACTGGCCGCTCTTGACCTTCTCCTGGGCCCGCGCCCACACCTCGGGGCGCTGCTCCTTCAGCCAGGCGAGCTGCTGTGCCTGGGACATCACGAACTTGAACTCCGGGTGGTCGTCCATGAGTTGCGTGACATTGGAGACCGTGCGCGCCACCTTGCGGACCGTCTCGCGCAGCGGCCACAGCCAGGCGGTGTCGATGTGGGCGTGGCCGACGGCGGAGATCCGGTGGGCGCTGGCGGTTGCCGGAGCGGTGAGGGCGGGGGCGAGCACGGCCCGTGCGGCGCTCGCGCTGCCGCCGATGTCCTGGAGGTCGATGGCGTCCAGGGAGCGGCCGATGGTCTTCAGCAACTGCCAGCGCCGGGACGACTCCAGGGGGAGTTCCCGCATGAGCTGGCCCAGCACCTCCAGGTCCTGGACGAGTTCGTAGACCTCGGTGTCGAAGACGGCCAGGTCCATCCGGCGCAGCCGGTAGCGGGGTTCGCCGGTCGGGGCGTTCTCGTCGTGCAGCCAGGAGGCGCGGGCGCCCACCGGGGTGGGCCCGAAGGACAGTTCGCCGGGGCCGGTGTGCATGACGACCGGGTTGGCGGCGGCCTCGATGTACGCGGTGAACTCCTCGCCGCCCTCGGCGTTCCGGGTGACGGGCAGCCAGGTGTTGCGCGGGTTGAGGGCCTTCACGGCGGTGCCGTCGGGCCGGTAGACCAGCCCTTCGGTGGAGAAGCCGGGCTCGGTGGTGCCGAAGCCCAGATCGAGGACGGCCTCGACGGTGAGCCCCGCCCACTCGGCGGGCACGGTCCCGCTGATCCGGAACCAGCTGGTGGACCAGGCGGGACCCCAGTGGTCGCCGACGCGGGCCGGCCGGTAGTCGGCGGCCAGGCCCTCGGCGACCGGGACCGGCTCGCCGGGGACGTTCCATATCCCGACCGTCAGCGGGACCGACCGGGCGTGCACGGCAGGCTTGACGCGCTGGTTGAGCACCCTGTCGAGCCGCTTCTCGATCACTTCGCGGTCGCTGTGCATGGCTGTCTTCTCCGTTACGGGGAGTGGGGGGCGAAGAGCCCGATCGGGGCGTCAGTCTTGGTGGCGCGGGTCTTCAAAGGCGCAGGCTGGTCAGCCCTTCACCGCGCCACCGAGTGCGAATCCGCCGCCGAGCCTGCGGGCCAGCAGCAGGTAGAGCATGACGACGGGGATGGAGTAGATGATCGAGAACGCGGAGAGCTGCCCGTACTGGGTCTGGTCGTGCGCGCTCAGGAAGTTGAAGACGCTGACCGAGGCGGGCAGCTTGGCCGGGTCGAGCAGCAGGATGAAGGGGACGAAGAAGTTCCCCCACATGCCGATGAAGGTGAAGATCGTCACCACGGTCACGCCCGGTCCCATCAGGGGGAGGATGACCCGCCACAGCACGGTCATGGTGCCGGCGCCGTCGATCCGGGCCGCCTCCTCCAGCACGATCGGTACCCCGTCCATGAAGTTCTTCATCAGCCAGATGCCGAACGGCAGCGCGGAGGCGGCCAGGAACAGGGTGGTGCCGAGCATCGAGTCGATCAGGTTGACCTGCACGAACATGCTGTAGACGGGGATCATCACGGCCGTGATGGGCAGTCCGGTGGAGAAGAGAATCGTGTAGAGGAAGGGCCGCCGCAGCCGGGAGCGGTATCGCGACAGCGGATAGGCCGCCAGGATCGAGCAGACCACGCAGATCAGCGTGCCGCCGCCGGACAGCAGCAGCCCGTTGATCATCGGCAGGTAGGTGGTGTCCCAGTTGAGCACCCGGTCGAAGTTGTCGAAGGTCGGCGTGCCGACGGACAGCTTGAAGCTGGCGTGCGAGTTGACCGAGGCGAGCAGCATCCACAGCAGGGGGACGACGTAGAGCACCGAGATCACCAGCAGGACGATGTTCACCGCGATCCTGCTCCCGGCGGCGCGGCCTTCGCGGGACCCGCTGAAGATGCCGCGCCGGGCGGGCGTCCGGCCGGTGCCCCTGCTCTTCACGGGGCTCTCCCCGGCAACGGCCGTACGGCGTACGGTCCGGTCGGCGGGGACTGCCGCGTTGGCCGGCCGGTCCGCGGAGCCGGCGGCGGTGTCGGTGGTGGCCATCAGTCCTTCTCCAGCTTCAGCATCCGGATGTACACGACGGAGAAGAGCGCGCCCACCACCAGCAGCACCAGCGCGATGGCGGTCCCGTAGCCGATCAGGCTGTTCTGGAAGGCCTGCTGGTACATGAAGATGGGCAGGGTCTGGCTCTTGTTGCCCGGTCCGCCCCGGGTCATCGCGTAGATCAGCCCGAAGACCGACAGGGTCTGGAGGGTGATCAGCATCAGGTTGGTCATGATGGAGCCGCGGATCACCGGCAGGGTCACCCGCCACAGCCGCTGCCAGGCGTTGGCGCCGTCCATCTCCGCGGCCTCCACCAGCTCCTGGGGCACGTCGTTGAGCGCGGCGGAGTAGACCATCATCGAGAACGCCGTGCCGCGCCACACGTTGGCGAGACACGTGGCCAGGATCGGCATGGTGTACAGCCAGTTCTGCTCCGGCAGGTGCAGCGCCGACAGCAGTGCGTTGAGGGAGCCCTGCTGGAAGAAGAAGGCGTACATCAGATAGCCGGCGACGATCTCCGGCAGCACCCAGGCGGCGATGACGACGGTGCTGGCCAGGGACCGCACCGGTTTGGCGGCCTTCTGGAGCAGCACGGCCAGGGCCAGCCCGAGGGTGTTCTGCCCGATGACCGCCGAGCCGACCACGAACACCAGGGTCAGGACGACCGCGTTGACGAAGTTCGGATCGTCGAAGGCGCGGGTGAAGTTGTCGAGGCCGACGAAGTCGGTCGAGGCCGCGCCGGTCAACTGCATGTTGGTGAACGCGTAGTACACGCAGTAGGCGATGGGCCCCGCCAGGAAGACGGCGAGCAGCACGGCCGAGGGCAGCAGGGGCAGGCCGCGCAGCAGCCCCCGCGTCCCGCGGTCGCGGCCGGTTCCGGTGGGGCGGCGACGCCCGCCGCGGTGCTTGCGGAGGGCGCCCGTGCCCGCTTGGGTCAGTCCACTCACTGCGAGCCCTTGACCGTGTTGTCGCCACCGACCGCGGTCTTGACATCGTTGTCGTACGTGTCTGCGGCCTTGGACACCGACGACTGGTCGGTGGTCACCGACTCCATTGCCTTCTGGATGGCGGTGGACACCTGTGTGTAGGCGGGCAGTCCGGGCCGGTAGTGGGTGTCGGCGACCAGCGAGGTCATGAACTCGTTCGTGGGAAGCGCCTTCAGGTACGTCTCGTCGGCGGCCACGTCCTTGCGTACGGCGATGGTCGCGTTCGTCGCGTTCCACTCGGCGGAGGCGGTCTTCGTCTCCAGCGACTCGATGAACTTCCATGCCAGGTCGGGGTTCTTGGCCTTCGCCGGAATCGACCAGGCCCAGCCACCGGACATGCTGACCCTGCCGGGTGCCTGGCCGTTCTGGGTGGGCATGGCGGCGGTGGCCATGGTGGACTCCCACTCGGGCCACGGCTTGCTGCCGGTGCGGATCCAGTTGTTGGGCATCCACGAGCCGTCGATGTCGATGGCGAGCTTGCCCGCGGGGATCATCTCGGTGCCCACCGTGGCGCCGATGTTCGCGCCGAGTGCCTGCTCGGGGGCGGGGCCGAGCTTCTCGTCGTAGACGGTGTGCACGAACTGGAGCGAGTCCTTGAAGCCCGCGCTGCCGACGACCCACTTCTTCTTGTCGGCGTCGTACAGCGAGTTGCCGGCCGCCGGGGTGCCGTAGAGCAGCATCTCGAAGCCCTGCATGCTGGACTGCTCGCCGCCGGCGGTGCCGGTGTAGAGGTTCATCGGGGTGACTCCGGGCAGCTCCGACTTGATCGTGCGGGCCGCCTTCAGGACGTCGTCCCACGTCTTGGGCTGCCACGGCACGGCGATCCCGGCCTTGGCGAACAGCTTTTTGTTGTACCAGATCCCACGGGTGTCGGTGTTGTCGGGAACGCCGTACGTCTTGCCGTCGCTCGCGGAGGTGACCGCGGCCTTCGAGGCGTCCGCGAACTGGCTCCAGTCCGACCACTTGGCGGTGTACTCGTCGAGCGGCTTGAGGTAGCCGCTGGCGATGTCCGAGTTGATGGTGGCGGTGTCCTCGTAGACCAGGTCGGGGGCGGTCGAGGGGGAGCGCATCATCAACTGGAGCTTGGTGTAGTAGTCGTTGGACGACGCCGTGACCGGTACCAGCTCGACCTTCGTGCCGGGGTTGGCCTTCTCGAACGCCTTGACCATCGGGGTCAGGAAGGTCTGCTGGACCTTGTTGCTGTTGTTGAGCTGCTGCTGGTAGACGACTTTGATCGTCTTGCTGGAGCTGCCCGACGACGATCCGCCGCAGGCCGTCGCCACGAGGGCGATCGCGGAGACACCGACACCGGTGACGAGAAATCTGTTGCGCACAGTGATCCTCCGTGGAGAAACCCGATCCGGACGCGTGAGGGGCACAGAGATGACCAATGTGGACATTCTTTCCCAACCGGGCTCTTTTGCCTCGGCTCGCCGGAGTTCAGATAAATCCATTGGATGGATTAAGTCAACGCTTCGGCCATGTAAACTTCCGCCACGATCAAGGGGGTTTCATGGAGGAGGCGGTATGCGGTGAGCGTGATGCCTTACGGGCGGGAGCACGCGGTGAAGACGTCATGAACCGGCGCTCCGCCCAGGGCCGGCCCCAGGGCGGCACCAACCTCCCGCGCGTGGGCGACTACAACCAGGCCGTCGTCCTCGACGCGATCCGCACCCGGGGACCGGTGAGCCGCGTCGAGCTCGCCCCGCTGACCGGGCTCACCAACCAGACCGTCTCCAACGTGGTCCGCCGCCTCCTCGACGCCGGACTCGTCACCGAGACCGGCCACGCCCCCTCCAGCGGCGGCAAACGACGTACGCTCCTGTCGCCGCGCGCGGACGGGGCGTACGCCATCGGCATCCACCTGGACCCCGACAGCGCCATGATCGTCGTGGTGGACCTGATCGGCACCGTCCAGGCCAGCCGCACCGTGCGGCTCGCCGACCCCGGGGACCCGGCCGCCGTCGTCGAGCAGACCGTCCGTGCCGCACGCCGCCTCACCGTGCGCGCGGAGATCGATCCGGCCCGGCTCCTGGGCACCGGCATCGCCGCCCCCGGCCCCATCGACGGCCGCACCGGCGAGGTGCTCTCGCCGCCCAACCTGCCCGACTGGGGCGACGTACCGCTGCGCGCGATGTACGAGACCGCCACGGGCATGCCCGTCGCCCTCGACAACGACGCCACGGCCGCCGCGATAGGGGAGCGCTGGATCGGCGGCAAGGCGCGGGCCGGCAGCTTCCTCTTCCTCTACATGGGCACCGGCATCGGCGCGGGGATCGTACTCAACAACACGGTCCTGCACGGCGATTCCGGCAACGCCGGGGAGTTCGCGCACATGGCCGTCGAACCCGGCGACCGGGTCTGCCCCTGCGGGAGTCACAGCTGTCTCGGCCCGTACGTCCATCCGAGCGCCATCATCGACGACCTGCTCCAGCAGTACGGGCCGGCCGCCGCGGCCCTCGGTATCACCGGAGTCGCCGACGACCTGCACACCGACTGGAAGCTCCTGCGCCGCGCGGTCCGCGGCCGGTCCCCCGACCCGTCCGCGCTCGACGTCGTCCGCACCGCCGCCCGCCGTCTGGGCCAGGCCGCCCGAGGCGCGGTGAGCATGCTCGACGTCCCCCTCGTCGTCCTCGGCGGCGAGGCCCTGCACGGCATCGAACACGCCCTGCGCGAGGAGATCGACCTGGCCGTCAACAGCGTCACGATCGGGCGAGGGCCGCGTGGGGTCGCCGTCGAGTCCAGCGTCATCGGTGACACGGTGGGTGCGGTGGGCGCCGCGTCGCTGGTCCTGCACGGGAACTACGCGCCGGGGTGGGGCATGCTCACCGACTGATCCCGGTACCGGGTGGGTGTCCGCGACCGCTCGGATCCGCCCCTGCCGTCTGGTCGCCGTCCGACCGGCGTTGGCGAAAGTCGCGGGGAGCGGCCAGAGGTCCGGCGACCACACCGACGACCACCTCGGTCGTGTTTATGTACGAGTTGGACATAGAACCCCCGCCCGGGGCTCCCGCCGACGGCCGTTCGGCGGCGGGAGTCCCGGGCTCAGGTGGTGGGAATCGTGCAGTGCTCGGCAGCGGTCGGTGTCACTTGCCGAGGACGGAGCCGTTGGCGCGGAAGTGATCGCAGCCCCCACAGCGGAATCGGATCGGGCAGCGCCGGCCGCCGGCCGCGACGTTCGAGGGCTCCGAGCAGACGCCGTAGGGGGCACTGACCTCACCGATTGCTCTGCGGACGTGCTCGGAGTCCAGCATGGCCGGTCTTCCTCGGCCCGGCGCGAGCTGCTCGTGCGTAGGAGTCCTGATGCGGACGTCGGATGGCTTGCGTCAGTTGGCTTCCCCCAGGTAGCTCAGGCCTTGGCGGAAGTCATCGAGGGCGGGCCCGAACTCGCCGGCGGCGGTGTGGAACGTCGATCGGTCTATCAGGATCTTGGCCAGTGTCGGGGCCCCGTCTGCCGGGTGGTGCTGGGTCAGCCGACGCGCCAGACCCACCCCGTCATCGAACAGGGGGCGCACTCGCTCGGCGAACAGATGGGTGCGGTGCTCCCAGTAGACGGCGGAGCGGACGGTGAGGACCCGGTGCAGCCGGACCAGTTCGGCCAGGTGCTGGTCCGGATCCTCGGTGGCTCGCGGAGCAAGGGTGTCGACCTCCTCGCGCAGAGCGATACGGCTGTCGAAGTAGTGCCGCTTGGCATCGGGGGACCACCGCATGACCGTCGTCCCCGAAGGCGGACGTGGTCCACCGGACGTCGGCTGCTCGCTGTCGGCATCGGAGAAGGAAAGCAGCACCGCCCAATAGGACGCCTGATAGCCACTCCAGGACGTGCGCTCACCGGTGGCGGCCAACTCCGTCAACACGGCGAGTGCCTCTTGGCGTGCGGCGGCCGCCTGCTCGCCTCGGCCGCAGGTGTCGAGCATCTGTGCGTACCCGATCAACGAGTAGAGATGGCAGGCCATCGACCCGCGGTCGTTCGTGGCCTCGACCGCTTCCATGCTGACGAGCGTCTCGAACGCGACGAGTGCTTCACCGGACCGGCCGGCGTCATGGAGAGCGGCGATCCACTCCAGGTGTGACCAGGCGAGCGACCCCTCGCCGAGCCCGTTGGGCCGGATCGCCGCGATCCGTTCGGTCAGGGCATCGGCAGCCTCGGCATAGCGGCCTTCCTCGGAGAGACCGGCAGCCCAGATACTCAGCCCCTTGACTGCGGGGTCTCCGGACAGTTCGGCCTGCGCACGGCCGATGGCGAGCATCTCGGCGCGCATGGCGAGCCCTTCGGCGCGCCGACCCAAGGTGTACAGCTCTCTCTGGCAGCTGTCGAGTGCGTCGTACAGAACATCCGCACGGGCAGGTTCGGCCGGATCGATGGCCCGCGCCGCGGCCACCGCCTCCTCGCACAGCGCGAGACAGGCGGGATGCCATGTGCCGGTGCTGGTGTCGTAGCTCAGGCGTTGCAGGGCTTCGACCAGGCGGGGCAGATAGGCGGCGGGGCTGACCTGGGCGAGCACCCGGTAGGCGTCGACTTCCTCACGTGGAGTGCGGCGTCCCGACGCCAGGAGTATGTTCCGTGCCCGCAAGATGTCGTCCTGATCGACTTTCCCCGAGTGATTCATAGCGGAGATTCTGGGTGTCTCGGCGAGGGCCGAACAAGCCTGGCGGCCTGTGCCGTTCGTCCTACGCAAACACCCTCTGACCTGTCATGATGGGTGTGTCATCACTTCTCCGGGGTTATCGGTGAGTCCGGCTGCCGGAAGCTGCGCAATGGCTCGGTCCGGCGGGGCAGGTGCCGTGCGCCGCCGGCGGGGCGATCTGCGCGGTCAGGCGCCGGTCAGCGTTGCCGATACGTCGTCCGTCTCCCTGAGGGAGGCCGACAGGGCGCGGGCCTCGTGTTCGGTCATCCGGGGGGTGTCGTACGGCACGGCGTTGACCCAACGCTGAGTCAGCCGGGCGATCCGCTCGCCGTACCGCTCCGCGGTGATCAGGTCGCCGCGTGATCCGGCGTCCTCCGGCCCCAGGTCGGCGTGGCTCTGGCTCATCAGACCCAGCCACGAGCCCAGCCGGTTCACATCGTCGCGGGAGCCACCGCTCCAGTTGTTGCCCGGCATGTCGCCCACGCCGATCCACTGCATGCCCATCTGCGCGCCGAAGACCGCCAGTTGCTCCAGTACCGTCAGCTTGTCGCCGCTCTGCGAGGCGGACATGGTGAACGCTCCGGCCAGCTTGTCCTTCCACGCCTGTGTGGTGAACGGCGTGAACGCCGCCTCCATGAACGCCTTGAACACCGCCGACACACTGCCCATCAGCGTCGGACTGCCGAAGACGATCGCGTCAGAGCGCTCGAGCAGCGCCAGGACTTCGGCATCGTGCCAACGGCCCGCGATGACGTCCTCGGGCCGTATCTCGACGAGATGCACCCGGGCGCCCGGCACCAGGCGTGCCCCGTTGGCGAGGTGCTCGGCCAGGACCCGGGTGTGCCCGTGCACCGAGTGGTAGACCACCGTCACTGTGGCCATCGGTGCATCGTGCTCACGGGCAACGTCGTTGGCTGTCATGTGTCTTCGCTACTTCCGGTCGTGGAGAAATCCCTGCTTGCCCACCCATCACAGCCTGCGTACGGCACGGCATCAACGCCGAACTTCGGCACCCAGCGATCGGTCACGCCGATCAATCGCGTTAGCCTGGTCCCGTGGACAGGATGGAACTGGAAGCATTTGTCGCGGTCGCCGAAGAACTCCACTTCGGCCGCGCCGCCGCGCGCCTGCACCGGGGCCAACCCACCGTCAGCGACGCCGTCAGGCGCCTTGAGAGCACTTTGGGCGGGCGGCTGTTCCACCGCACCAGCCGCCGGGTGTCCCTGACCGATCTCGGCGAAGCGCTGCTGCCCGACGCCCACGCGACCCTGGCCCAGCTGCGCCGCTTCAAGCAGCGCGGACGCTCCCTGGCCGCCGGCGACCGGACCGGCACCACCCTCGTCGTCGCCCACGCCGAATACACCGGCCACCAACGGCTGTTGCGCTGCCTGCCGCAACTGCGGCGTCGTTTCCCCGACGTGACGATCGTGCCGGAGGCCATGCCGACCACGGCCCAGCTCACCGCCCTGCGGGCTCAGGCGATCGGCCTGGGCATCGGCTGGGCGACCGGCGACCTCGCCGGAGTGACCGCGAGGGTGCTGTCCACCGAGAGGTTCATGGCTCTCGTACCCGCGGCCCACCCCCTCGCCGGGCACGCCGAGTTGAGTGCGTCCGAGCTGTCCACCACCGGCCTGCTCACCTGGCCCCACCAGATCAACAGCGGCCTCTGCGACCGGCTCCTGTCCGCCTTCCACATCGGCGGAGCCGACCTGCGCATCATCAGAACCGCCGACAGCGTGCACGCCATCGCCGCGCATGTCGCCGCGGGAACGGGCATCGGCATCACCGTCGAATCCGCACTCGACCACCAGCCATCCGGCCTGCGCATCATCCCCCTCACCGGCCCCTCGACCACCGCCGACCAGGTCATCCTCACCCCCGCCGAGCCGTCGGACAGTGCCACCGCACTGCGCGACCTGCTGCTGCACGCCTCGGCAGAGCCGCCCTCCACCGACCACTGAGCGGATTGCATCGCGAAGTGGCGAAGTGGCTCAGCGATGGGTGAGTTCCGCCGCGTAGGCGGCTGATGACGTAGACAGGTAGTTCCGAGGCGATCTCGATCAGTTGCGGCCTCCGGTGTTGTCACGCCTCATCGACATTTCCGACCCGAGTGATCGCTACATGCTGGGCACTCGCCGCGCAAAACCCATCAAAGGGCACCTGCGCCGAGCCGTCGACCATGTCATCCTACCTATCTCTCCAACTACCCTCTCTGTCCGCCCCGTTGACAGCGAAGCGAGTCCCCTTAATCATCAGACATCCGATGAATTGGAGCCGCTCATGGGTACGTATCCGAGACGTCAGGTCCTGGGCGCCGCGGCCGGAGTCGCCGCCACGGCAGCCCTTCCCCTCACCTCAGCGACCGCCGCACACGCCGCCGAACCCCTTGCCGAGCACGCCGGGCCGTGGGCTCCCGTCCCCGACCCGGTCCCTGTCCCGCTCGACACCCTCTACGACAACGACGGCATCGACACCGCCTCCGCACGGGGCGGCGACTTCGACGGCTCGGGCTACACGTTCCCGGGGGAGGAACTTCCGACGGGCCGTGTCGAAGTAGACGGCGTGCCCTTCGACTTCCCGGCCTCGGCCGATGGCGCGAAGAACAACGTCGTCGCACTCGGCCAGCGCGCCGAACTGCCCAAGGGCCGCTACCTCTCGGCCGTCTTCCTCACCGCGGGCAGCTACGGCAACGCCTCCGGCACGGTTACGGTCCACTACACGGACGGTTCGACCACGACCGCCACCCTCGGCGGGGCCGACTGGTACTCCGCGGGCGGATCTCTGTCGGTGCCGTACCGCTACGGACCGGACGGCACCAGGGACGAACACCGTGTGGGGATCGGCACGTCCGAGCTGTGGCTCGACCCGCAGCGCGACGCCGTGGCGATCACGCTCCCGGTGACCAACCCGGCGGAGGCGAACAAGGCGTCGCTCCACGTGTTCGCGCTGTCCCTGCAACCTGCCGCTCAGGGGCGCGCGTTGGCTCTGCGCGGGGCCCGGTCCACCAACTCGCTCCTGGAGTCGTCCGGCGCCCAGAGCATCGAAGCCACCGTCGTCAACGCGGGGACGGTCGCCGTACTGGCCGCGGACGACGTGTCGGTACGCGTCGAGGTTCCGGGAGCCCGCACCGTCGAGGCCGCTCGCGTCCGCCGTCTGGACCCCGGCGAGCAGGCCCGCGTCCGCGTGGGCATCCGCAACCGGGCCGGCACCGCCCCCGGCACGACCCGGGACGGCTCGGTGACCGTCACCGGACGCGGATCCCAAGCCGCCGCGCAGAAAGGCCGGTTGACCCTCGGAGTCGCCGACTACCAGCCCACCGCGGCTTCTCTCGCCGGCCACCAGGCGCCGTACTGGTTCCAGGGAGCCAAGTTCGGCATCTTCATCCACTGGGGCGTCTACTCGGTGCCGGCCTGGTCGCCGGTCGGCAAGCAGTACGCCGAGTGGTACTGGAACCACATGCAGGACCCCGCGAACGCCGTCCACGGGTACCACCGCGAGAAGTACGGCGAGAACTTCGCCTACGACGACTTCATCCCGATGTTCACGGCGGAGAAGTTCGATCCGCGCGCCTGGGTCGAACTGTTCCGGGACGCGGGCGCGGAGTACCACGTGCTGACCTCGAAGCACCACGAAGGCTTCGCCCTGTGGGACACGAAGGTCTCCGACCGCAACTCCGTGAAGATGGGCCCGAAACGGGACCTCGTCAAGGAACTCTTCGACGCGTCCCGCCGCTACACACCCGAACTCCACCGCGGGCTCTACTTCTCCATGCCCGAGTGGTTCAACCCGGACAATCCCTGGATGGGCCATGCCCCGCGCAATCCGTACACCCAGGCGCCGGAGCCGTACACGGGCTACACCTCGGGCAAGGACTTCGTGAAGGACTACCAGGCCCCGCAGATGCTGGAGCTGATCCAGGGCTACGACCCGGAGCTCATCTGGTGTGACATCGGCGGCGCCAACGACAGCCTGAACGTCCTCGCCGACTACTTCAACCACGCCAAGAACCGCGCCCGGCCCATCGAGGTCACCGTCAACGACCGTGCGGGCATCGCCTTCCACGACTTCACCACGCCCGAGTACACGACATACGACAACACGGTCGTCGCCAAGTGGGAGTCCAGCCGCGGCCTGGACCCCTTCAGCTACGGCTACAACCAGGCGACACCGGACGACGCCTACATGTCGACCGAACAGGTGGTGCACAGTCTCGTCGACATCGTCTCCAAGAACGGCAACTTCCTCCTCGACATCGGCCCGCGTGCCGATGGCACCATCCCCGAGATCATGCAGACCCGGCTGCGCGAGACAGGCCGCTGGCTGCGCACCAACGGAGAGGCGATCCACGACACCACGTACTGGTCGCGGATGGCCGAACTGGGCGAGGACCTGCGGTTCACCATCCGCCCGGACGAGGCCTTCTACATCCACTCCCTGGCCAAGCCGGGCGCCAAACTCACCGTCGAAGCACCCATCCCGATCCGCAGCGGCGACAAGGTGACGATGCTGGGCCACGGCCGGCCCCTGACCTGGACCCTCAGCAACGGGGCGCTGGTGATCGACGTCCCCGAAGCCGCACGCAAGGCGGGGCGGCATGCGTGGGTCTTCAAAGTGCACTGGCGTGCCTGAGACCCGACGGACACCCTGAGCACGACCGGTGGTCGCGACGGCATGACGCCGCTCGCGACACCGGTTCCTCAACTTCCTCAACGGATGCTGATGCGGTACGTCATCGGGGCACGCCCCGTGATCAGGACACGCACGGTGTCGGCCCCGCGGGACTCATCGGCCCCTGCGGGACTCACCGGAGTGCGCGAGGCGTGTCGTGCTCGGTGCCCCGGGCGGAGGCGAAGCCGAGACGGCGTGGCTGGAACCTCCGCCCACCACGGATTCCCGGACCACCGCACATCCGACGACTGGAGACGGGACTTGAGACGCAGACATCTGTCCGTACTGGCCGCCGTGACCGTGCTACTGACCTCCCCGGCGCAGGGGCAGGAGCAGGAGGCGCAGTCCGGCCACACCTACCATGTCGCCCTCCAGGGCAGCGACCGCGCACGCGGCACGCAGGCGAGTCCTCTGCGCACCATCGGAGCCTGCCTCGAACGCGTCCGCCCCGGCGACACCTGCCTGGTCCACCGCGGCACCTACCGCGAACAGCTGACCCCTCCCTCCGGCACCAAGGGCGCCCCGATCACGATCGCCGCGTACGGCGACGGCCCGGTGACCGTCGACGGGACCGAGAGGGTGACCGGCTGGAAGGACGCGGGCGGCGGACTGGTCGCCGCCGACACCGATCTGCCGCCCGACCCCGACTTCAACGCGGTGTTCCTGGACAACGCCCGTGCGGCGGAAGGCCGGTGGCCAGACTCCGGTGCCGATCCGCTGAACATCACCTGGGCCGAGGCCGACAGCACCTCCACCGATCAGCGCATCGACGACACCGACCTGCCCGATGCCGACTGGAGCGGCGCCACCGTGCACCTGTGGGCGGGCTCCAACCCCTGGGCCCAGCAGACCGGCACGGTCACGACCGCCTCGCCGGGCGAACTCGACTTCAAGGGCGGCAACTACCGCTGCCCGCCGCTGTGCATGGGCAACCAGAACTACCGCAACTACTACCTCGTCGGATCGAAGGCCGCGCTCGACCAGCCGGGGGAGTGGTACTACGACAAGACCGCGCACCGGCTGTACATGGTTCCCCCGAAGGGCGGCATCGCCGGCCACACGGTGACCGCCAAGCACCGGCTGTGGGGCGTCGACCTGGGCGACAGCTCGTACGTCACCGTGCGCGGCCTGAACCTGTGGGGAACCTCCCTGCGAACGGGCCAGTCCAGTAAGGGAGTTGTGGTCGACCGACTACGGGCCACCTACATCTCCGAGTTCTCCACCCTGCCGATGCCGTCGGACAGCGAGCTCGCGATCGAGCCGTTCGAGGGTCACATCGTCGCCTCCCGCATCCTCGACTCCGGTGTGCAGCTTCTCGGCACCGGCAACACCCTCGAAAACAGCGAGATCGCGCAGTCGGCCGGCAACGGTGTCCTGGTCCGGGGCATCGGCAACACCGTCACCAACAACTACATCCACGACGTCGGCTGGATGGGCAGTTACACCCCCGGCATCGAGATCAACGGCAACGGCCACACGGTCACCCACAACACGGTCCGGCGCACCGGACGGGCGGCCATCGACACCGCCTGGCAGCTCAACGGCACCGAGTTCCACGACAACCGCATCGCCTACAACGACATCTCCGAGGCGATGCGCACCTCCCGCGACGGCTCACCCTTCTACGTCTGCTGCAGCCTGAACGGCTCCGGCACCTCCATCGACCACAACACCGCGCACGACGCCGACGGGCAGAACGGCTACTACGTCGACAACTACTCCGGTCACTTCCGGCTGCACCACAACGTCGCCTGGAACACCGGAAGCCGGGGCGTCTACTTCAACGGACACACCGGCCCCAGCATCGCCAACGAGGACCACAACTCCAGTTACGGAGTGGGCATCGACGTCGTCTCGGTCGCCATCGGCGGCGCGACGGACGCGTCCGGCTCCTACCTCAGCAACATCATCGGACCCAGGCTGGTCACCGCGACACCGGTCGGGAACCCGCTGCCGATCGTCCGCTCCAACCTGATCAGCGAGAAACCCGGCTACACGGACGCCGTCAACGGCGAGCTGTGGCTGACGCCCGGATCACCCGCCATCGACGCGGGCGAGGTGGTCGACGGCATCACCACCGACGTCCGGGGCACGGCTCCGGACCAGGGCGCCTACGAGCACGGCGCACCCATCTGGTCGGCCGGCTGCGATCTTCCCGGCTGCCGGCAGCGGGTGCGGCACGGCGACTGGACCGCCACCGCGAGCGACGGCACGAACGCCTCCGCGACCGTCGACGGCGACATCAACACCCGCTGGACGGGCGCCGCCCCGCAGGCCGCCGGCCAGTCCCTGACCGTCGACCTCGGCGAGAGCAAGACCTTCGATCGGCTCTCCCTGGACGCCGGCCGCGACACCCGGAGCCAGCCGTACGGCTTCACGGTCTCCGTCAGCCGCGACGGCACGCAGTGGAGCGAACCGCTCGCCCGGGTCTCCGGCCGCTCCTACACCCAGGACGCGGTGTTCCCCCGGCAGACGACCGCCCGCCATGTGCGGATCACGCTCACCGAGAGCGGGCCCACGCCCTGGGCGGTCAACGACATCCGCCTGTACGGCGACGGGCCCGACGCCGCCTCGACGCTCCAGGCCGAAAAGGCCACGGCCGTGCGAGGCGTGGAACGCGGCACGGCGGCCACCGGAGTCCTCGACTCCGGCGACTGGGTGGCCTTCCGCAAGGCGAACATCCGCGGAAAGAACCTCACCGTACGCCTCGACCCCACCTGTGCACGGGGCTGCTCGCTCCAACTGCGCCTGGACGCACCCGACGGCCCGGTGGCCGCGGTGATGCCCGTCGCGGGCACAGGGGAATGGCAGGAAAAGTCCATGACCCTCAAGCACGAGATCAACGCCACGCGTGACCTCTACCTCGTGGCGAAGGGCACGGGCGAAGTCGCCGCCCTCGACTGGCTGACGATCCGGCCCTGACACACGACGACCGGTGCCGGGCGGCGGGGCGCGACACCCCGCCGCCCGGCACCGCCCCGGACCGGTCCGGGGGACATCCCAGAGTGCGGACCCGGTGTTGACACGTACGGGACCGCTCGGTCAAGATCCGGAACCATGCAGCACCGCAGTGGCCTGAGGGTCACCCTTGTGGAGCGCCGCCACGTCGACCTGGTCCGTGTCGCGAGCGCGATCTGTCGCTGCGCAGCCTGAGCCTCTTCACCCTCACCGTTCTTCCTCTTTCTTCCGTGGGTACGTGACGCGTCGGTGCGCCGTGCCCCGCTCAGGAGCGCACCCATGTCCCCGTCGTTCTCGTCCCACTCGAAGCTGTCCCGGCGCGCCTTCGGAGGCGCTGTCGGCGCCGGTGCCGCGGCGGCCGCCGTCGGGCTTCCGGCCGGCGCAGCGGGCGCCGCCGAGCCGCACCGGTCCACGTACGAGCGGCCGTTCAGCGCGGTCCCGCACCGGAGGGCCAAGCGGCCCAACATCCTCTTCATCCTCGGGGACGACCTCGGCTGGGCCGATCTCTCCTCGTACGGCGCCCCGCACATCAAGACCCCCCATCTGGACCGGCTGGCCCGCCAGGGCGTGCGGTTCACCGATGCCTACGCCGGATCCGCGACCTGCTCGCCCACCCGCTTCAGCCTCTACACGGGGCGCTTTCCCGGCCGGACGAAGGGCGGGCTCGCCGAGCCGATCGCCGACACCTCCGTCGGACTCGACCCGACGCACCCCACGCTCGCCTCGCTGCTGCGCGACGCCGGCTACGCGACCGCACTGATCGGCAAGTGGCACTGCGGCTACCTGCCGGACTACTCGCCCACCAGATCCGGCTGGGACGAGTTCTTCGGGAACTTCGGCGGCGCCCTGGAGTACTACTCGAAACTGGGATCCGACGGGAAGTACGACCTCTACCAGGGGCAGGCACGGGAAGGCGACGCCGAATACAAGGATCTGCGGTACTACACGCGGATCCTGACCGAGCGCGCCGACGAGTACATCCAGCGCGATCACGGCGACAGGCCGTGGCTGCTCAACCTCAACTTCACCACCCCGCACTGGCCGTGGATCGCGGACGGCGACGAGGAGGAGAGCGCCGAGATCGTACGCAGGATCAAGGCCGGGCAGCGCGCCGCGCTGTGGCATCAGGACGGCGGATCCGTGGCCAAGTACACGCAGATGGTGCAGGACCTGGACCGGTCGATCGGTGAGGTGCTCCTCGCGCTGAAGCGGTCGGGCCAGGAGCGGGACACCCTCGTGTTCTTCGCCTCCGACAACGGCGGTGAACGCTTCTCCTACAACTGGCCCCTGTCGGGCAACAAGGCATCCCTGCAGGAAGGCGGCATCCGCGTGCCGACCATCGTGCGGTGGCCGGCCCGGCTCGACGGCGGGCAGGTCAGCCACGAGCCCGTCTTCACTCCGGACTGGACGGCGACCCTTCTGGAGATCGGGGGCGCCCGCCCCGACCCCGCGTACCCGCTGGACGGCACCAGCTTGGCCGGCTACCTCCTGAAGGGCGAGGCGCTCGCGGAACGGGACCTGTTCTGGCGGGTGCGGGGAGAGCGCGCGCTGCGCCGCGGCGAGTGGAAGTACTACCAGGGCAAGGACGGCGTCGACCAGCTCGTCAACCTGGCACAGGACCAGCGGGAGCAGGCCGACCGGGCGCCGGACGAGCCGCGGCTGCTCGCCGAGCTGAAGGCCGCCTGGGAGAAGACCAACGAGCAGCTACTGCCGTACCCCGCCGCGTAGCCGAGCCTGCCCGAAGGGCGCGTCGGGGAGGGCCGCCACCCTTCTTGGCGATCTGGATCGCGGCGCTCTGTCCGATGCCGGAGCCGGCGCCTGTGACGATGGCGACCTTCAAGGTGTTCCTCCTGGGGGCAGCCGTGGGTGTGCCTGTGTGAGTCAGTGGGTGGGTAGGCACTGCTGTGCGGCGGAGTCCGGGCGCAGGACTCGGGTGAGCCAGTCGGCGCGGGTGCGGCGGGCCGTGGCCGAGATGTGCGCCTGTGGATACAGCGCGTCGAATCCGTGGAAGCCGCCTGCCCAGACGTGGAGTTCGGCCTGGCCGCCTGCCGCCCAGATACGGGTGGCGTACTCGGCGTTCTCGTCGCGGAAGACCTCGGCCGAGCCGGTGTCGACGTAGGTGGTCGGCAGGCCCGAGAGGTCGTCGGCCAGCGCGGGTGAGACGTATGCGGATACCTCGTCGTCGGTGAGGTCACCCAGGACACAGCGCCATCCGAACTCGTTCATCTCGCGGGTCCAGACGCCGGGCCCGTCGGAGTACTGGCGGCTGGATGTGCTGGTGTTGCGGTGGTCGAGCATGGGGCAGATCAGCATCTGCGCGGCAATCGCCGGGGTGCCGAGGTCGCGGGCCAGCAGGGTGACGCCGGCGGCGAGGCCGGCGCCCGCGCTGGCGCCCGCGACGACGATCCGGGCGGGATCGATGCCCAGTTCGACGGCGTGCTCGACGACCCAGAGCAGTCCCCGGTAGCAGTCGTTGACCAGAGCGGCGCCGGTGGCCTCCGGTGCGAGCCGGTAGTCCACGGAGACCACGACCGCGCCGAACGCGTCGAGCCACTCCAGCGGGATGTCGATCTGCGAGAAGCGGTCGCCCATGACCATCCCGCCGCCGTGCATCCAGTAGACGCAGGGCGCGGCGGTGGTGCGTTCGGTGTGCGCGGGGCTGAAAACCGACACAGGGATCGGGGTGCCGTCCTCGGCGGGCACGGTGACCTCGCGCCGATCGACGTGCCGGTGGGCGAGGAGGGGCTCGACGGGCGTCGACGGGAGCCGGCGCAGTTGCGCGAGGACTTCCGGGTCGAGCCGGGACATGAGGGGCATGTCGGCCAGCAGCTGGCGCAGTTGGGGGTCCAGGCCGGGTCGTGCCATGGTCATGGTCGCTGCCTTTCGTGGGGGTGGAGCGGGTGGTGTGAGGGGTGCCGGGCGTGAGGCGATCGGCGGGTCAGAAGGCGGCCTTGCCGCGGACCGGCACGTAGTCGGTGTACTCGGACTCCTTGGCCAGCAGCCCGTCGATCTGCGCCACGATGGCCTGGGCGGCCTCGCCGGCGAAGATCCTGTGGTGGTCCTCCTCGCTGGTCCAGCCCTCGGTGACGTGGACGACGTCGGGGTCGGACGCGGAACGGGAGACGAGGTAGACGACGCAGTGTTCGCCGGCGCCGGGGCTGCCCTCGTCGAGGCCGGTCAGTAGCAGGTCGACCAGCCGGTCGCCCATTCCGGGCCTGGCGGTCAGGGTGGCGTTGAAGCCGTACTCGGCAATCATGGAGGCCTTCTTCCGCGTTGATGGAGTGAGGTGATTCCATTGAACTGCGTTGACCTGCGGAAATGTTAGAACGATGCTCGCTGCCGCTTGCACAATCCTCGCGACTGCGGGAGCACGGGCATCGAAGGGTGCTGCAATGGACGCATGTACCTCGAAGAACTGCGCACGCTGCTGGCCCGGCATGCCCGCCCCGACTGGACCACGGCCCTCGACGGCGTCCTGATCTCGAAGGTCGACCGGTCGGATCCGCCGGCGCCCTCCATGTCCGGGGCGGTGCTCGCGGTCATCGCCCAGGGCGCCAAACGCCTCGCGCTGGGCGAGAGGGTCTACGAGTACGGCGCCGGGCAGTACCTGGTGGCGTCCGTCGACCTGCCCGTCACCGGGCAGTTCACCCAGGCCGACCCCGAGCAGCCGGCGCTGGGCTTCGGCCTCACGCTGGAACCGCCCGCCGTCGCCGAATTGTTGCTGCAGGCCGGGCCCGGAGACACTCCCCGCATCGGTGGAGGCGCGCCGTCGGGGATCGCCGTGAGCGACGCACCGGCCGCACTGCTCGACGCGGTGGTGCGGCTGCTGCGCCTGCTCGACGAATCCCGCGACCGGGCCGTACTGGCCCCGCTGGTCAAACGCGAGATCCTGTGGCGCGTGATCACCGGCGAGCAGGGGGCGACGGTTCGCCAGCTCGGCCTCGCCGACAGCGGCCTCAGCCATATCTCCCGGGCCGTGCGGTGGATCCGCGAACACTACGCCGAGCCCTTCCGGGTCGAGGATGTGGCACGCCTGTCCGGCATGAGCGTGTCCGCCTTCTACCGCAACTTCCAGGCAGTGACCGCGATGAGCCCCATCCAGTTCCAGAAGCAGATCCGGCTGCAGGAGGCCCGACTGCTGCTCGCCACCCACCCGGGCGACGTCACCGGGGTCGGCCACCGCGTCGGCTATGACAATGCGTCACAGTTCAGCCGGGAGTACCGCCGCCAGTTCGGTGCACCGCCCAGCCAGGACGCCGCCCGTCTGCGGCACGGCGTGCGGACCCCCGCGGGCGTCCTTCCCTGAGCCGCCGACCGGCAAGCGGTGCGCTGAGAAGGCCCACCGATGAGAGGACCCGTCCCTCGTGGTCATCGACACGCAGTCAGTGCACGCGGTCGCGGGTGTCCCGCAGACCACGACCGGCCTGGACGCGAACAAAAGGACTCCGGGCCCGCAAGCGGGGGACTGGCCGTCGACATGCTGCGCCTGATCATCGGCGTCGTCGTGCCGGCTGCCTCGGCCCACGACAACGCCGCCGGCCGGGCCCCGCCGATCACGGCAAGGGCTTCGTTCCGCAACCGAAGAGATGGGTGGTGGAGCAGGTCAACGGCACGTTGATGTTGCACCGGCGTCTGGCCCACGAGCACGACCACCGGCCCGACAATGCCGCCTTGCCCGTCTGCTGGGCGTCCACCGCGAACATGGCCCGCCGCCTCACGACGCCTGCACCAGCTTGGCGCGATGACTTCGTGGCGGCGCGTGAACGTCATCGAACTCCTGGCAGATCTCCAGGCCCGGCAGGCCGAGGCCGCCACCCGGGCCGGCGAACCGCGCGACCAGATCGAGCACCTGAACGCCGGCCTGTCCGAGACCGATGCGCGTCTGGCGGAACTCGTCACGCCCCGCAAGGTCATCGCGAAACTCGCCCCGATCGGGACCGAACCCGAACCGCCTGAGTTGACCACCGCCTACCAGGTCATCGTGAACGCCTTCAACACCCACCCCGATCAGGCGTTCCGGGTCTGTGATCTACGCGAACTCCTCGGCATGCGCACCGACGCCCCGGCCGTGAACGTCACCCGCAGCCGCCTTGGACGCCCCATCCGGCAAGGCTTCCTCACTCACCCCGGACGCGGTCTCTACCGGAAACGGACTTAACGTCGCACTTCGCGGGCTGGACTCGGCACAGCCGACGGCCGCCACTCTCGCCTGATCAACCCGAACACCCACGAGTCGGATACCTCGCCGTTCACCACGCAGTCTTCCCGCAACGTCCCTTCACGCGCGAATCCGATCTTCTCCAGAACCCGGGCAGATGCCACGTTGCGCGTATCGGTCTCGGCCTGAACCCGATTGAGGTCCAGTGTGTCGAATGCCCACTGCAGCACGGCGTGCGCGGCCTCCGTCGCATAGCCGTGGCCCCACATCGCATCGTCGAGGACATAGCCCAACGACGCGCTGCGGTAGTCCGGGTTCCATCCGGTCAGACCGCACCAGCCGACGAAGGCCCCATCAGAAGCACGGTCGATGGCCACCCGCGCCCCGGTGCCTTCGTCCGCCATCGTCCGGCACATCGCGATGAAGCGCTCGGCGCGGGCCCGTTCGGTCCACGGCGGGGAGTCCCAGTAGCGCATCACGTAGGTGTTGCTGTGCAGCGCGAAGAGGGGGTCCGCGTCGGCGTCGGTGAAGGCGCGCAGTCGCAGGCGAGCGGTGTGCAGCGTAGGGGTGGCCAAGGTCATGCGCACCATCTTGTGTCCCCACGGGGCGGGCGGAACACCGAATATCCGGTCCTGGTCCGGCCCTCACGACCAAGGCGCCGCCTACCAGACGGACTTGACGACCTCTCAGGTCTCCACGAGCCACGCGGAGATCGTTCCACGACCTTGATCAACATTTTGAGCATGTCCTAATGCCGGACGCGGACGACGAGTTTGCCGGTGGCGCGGTCGTGCTCCATGTCGTCGTGGGCCTGCGGCACTTGCTCCAGGCCGTCGTAGACGCGGTCCACGGGGAAGGCCAGCCGGCCGGCCGCGACGGCGTCGAGGATCTCCTGGAGGGCTTCCCTGGGCAGGTCGGCGGCGTCGCCGAAGTAGCCGGACAGGCGGACGCCCTTCGGCAGGTACTCGTTCGGGGAGAAGTCCCGCACCGTCCACTGGTTGGAGAGGCTGCCACCGAAGCAGACCGTTCCGTGCACGCGCACCGCGCGCAAGGTGTCGGGCAGGGTCGGCGTGCCGACGAGATCGAGGGCGGCGTCGACGCCGTCCGGGTACAGCTCGCGCACGGCGGGCGCGAGCTCGCCGGTGTCGAGCAGAGGGTGGTCGACACCGTGCTCCTTCAGCAGCGGGATGCGGTCGGCCCGCCGGGTGGTGGACAGCACCGTGGCGCCACGCCAGGTGGCCAGCGCGGCGGCTGCCAGGCCCACCGAGGAGGTGCCGCCACGGATCAGTACGGACTGACCGTGCTTCAGGTCCAGGCCGATGGTGAGCGAGCCGTAAGCGGTCTGCACCATCTCCGGCAGGGCGCCCAGCACATCCCACGGCAGGTCGGTGTCGACGGGGATGACCTGGGACAGCGGCACCGACGTGTACTCGGCGTAGCCGCCGTCGAAGGTGCGCCCCATGTCCCCCATCATCGCGACGACCTTCTGACCGGGAGCCAGCCCGCTGCCGACCGGGGCCGCGTCGACGGTGCCGGCGGCCTCGATACCCGGCACCCGGGGAAAACTGACGCCCACGCTCACACCGAGCCGAAGCTTCAGCTCCGAGCGGTTGAGGCCGAACGCCTCGACGCGGATGCGTACCCAGCCGTCCCTCTCGGGCGGGAGCGGGAGCGTGGTCAGCCGCAGGTTGTCCACGGGGCCGGGGGCGGAGAGCCGGACGGCGCGCATAGTGGTCGGCGAGGACGTCATGGCCTGCCTTCTTCCCGGGGGAGGAGAGTCGGTCAGCGGTGGTCAACATGCAGCCGCTGCGGCTGCATTCCCGACTCGCCCCGGTTTTCCGTCTGTTGAGATTCACCACCGACCAAGTCCTTGCCGGCCGTCCCTACTCCTCGCGCCGCATCCGCGCCTATCTGCGACGCCGGGCCGGACCCCGTAAACCATGCCGGAAAGGCACGACCAGGCCGGGCACCGGCTGCACCGCGGTTCCACCGGCGGACGCCCACCGGACCCCGCCCACCGGACCCGGCGTTTGTCGGCTTCGGTGGCGTACCGCAGCAGGCGACTGCTCTCAGGATGACTCTCCGTAGCGGGTGGCGATCGCGGCGGCGCGGTTGCGCAGGGAGGTGCGCAGCCACTGCGGGGCCAGGGCTTCCGCGTTCGTGGCGAGCTGCCACAGTGCCCATTCGGCATGTCTCGGATCTTGGAAGGTCACCTCCAGCCGCAGCAGGCCGTCAGCGTCGGTTTCCTCGGCGAGGACGGCCAGCGCGGTGCCCACCAGGTCCTCGCGCCGTGCCGGGTTCACCCGTACCAGCACGGTGACTTGGTCACCGCCGGTCCGAAACCGTGTGCTGCGTTCCTGCCAGGCCCGGTCCAGATCGACCTGGTCCGGTCGCTGTGCCGGTTCGGCCAGTTCCTCGGCGGCCAGGATGCGGGACAGCCGGTAGGTGCGGTCCGCGCCGGACCGCGTGGCCAGCAGGTAGCCCTGGTGGCGCACGGTGACCAGGCCGATCGGGTCCACCGTGCGCCACTTCGGGGTCCGGTCCACCGCCGCGTAGTGGATGCGCAGCTTGTGTCCGGAGAACACCGCGCGCCGGACCTCGGCCACGACGGTGTCGGGCACCTCCTCGGCAACCGGCCGACGCGCGAGGAGGTCGGTCTGCGGGTCGATGAGCAGTCGCTGAGCCGCGCCGGCCGCGGTGGCCCGATAGCTTTCGGGCAGCGCGTCGACCACCTTGCGCATAGCCGAGGCGAGTGCCGCCCCGAGTCCGAATACCTGCGCGCCGCGCCGCGATCCGGCGACCAGCAGGGCGAGTGCCTCGTCGTGGTTCAGTCCGGTGAGCTCGGTCTGGAAACCGGGCAGCAACGCGAAACCGCCGTGCCGACCGCGTTCGGCGTAGACCGGGACGCCGGCTGCGGACAGCGCCTCGATGTCGCGCAGCACGGTGCGGGTGGACACCTCCAGCTCGCGGGCCAGCGCGGTCGCGGACAGCCGACCGTGCTGCCGCAGCAGCAGTACCAGCGATACCAACCGGTCGGCGCGCATACGAAAACTCTACCGGTATACGTGACATGGGATGTCGTGTATTGGTTGGGAGGCTTACCGGCGTGACAAAGCCCCATCGCATACGAGAGGTGAGCTACATGGCACACGCCATTGTCAATCCGGACGGTTTGCACGACCCGGTCCCGTTCGGCTACAGCCACACCGCCATCGTCCCCGCAGGTACGGAACTGGTGATTGTCGCGGGCCAGTACGGATCGGGCCCGGACGGGGCGGTTGTCTCGACCGACTTCGCCGAGCAGGTGAAGCAGACCTTCCACAACATCGGCGTCGCTCTTGCCGCCCATGGGCTCGACCTCAGCCACGTCGTCCAGCTCAGGACGTATGTGGTGAACCATGACGTCAGCAAGCTTGGGCCGATCGCCGGGGCCGTGCAGGAGGGCTGGGGCACGAGACCGCCCACGCAAACCCTCATCGGTGTCGCGAGCCTGGCTGCGCCTGACGTGCTGTTCGAGGTCGAGGCCGTCGCCGCCCGCCCCTGACTCACCGCCTCCCGCGTCCGGGCAACATGTCGCTCAGGCAAGGGCCGTCTCGTAGGCGAGCGCACGCGGCTCGCCTACGGGGCGTCGAGGAGGCGTGCGTGACCTTCGGCCGGGCAGCGGACCACAGGGAAGGCGTCGCCTCCACCCGTATCCGCAAGGCCGTGCGGAACATGCGCCGCGGCCTCAGCCTCCACCAGGCCCGCGGCCCTCGGCCTGCGCTGCGCCGCCGAGTTCGTTGATCGCGCCACCGGCTTCCGTACCCGTGCCTGACCGGGCGTCGGCTCCGCCACGTCGTCCGCCGCGTCCCCAACCTCGCGGGGCAATCCACCTGGAGCCCGAACGGGCCCGCGTCGCCCGGCGTGCGGGTGCCCGGCATCGCGGCGCCGCCCTTGACGGCCCGGGGGACTTCGCGCCGTGCTGCTTGGCGCATGCGGCGATGGCGCGTTGGCCGGGGGCGCGCGATCCTGGGCTATCGACGGCGGCAGCTACGACAGTTGCGAGGGCGGGCGTTGAGACGGCGGGCCGCACCGGACACACAAGGGGGAGCCATTTCATGTCGCGCGCGAAGAGTGACCAGCCTGCTGCGGGTCGGCGGTGGCTGCCCGCGACCCGGCGCGGGCGCCTGACCGTCCTTGCTGTCGCGGTGGCGGCCGTGGCAGGAGGAACTTTCGCCGGCGTCGCCACGGCCAACGGCGGCCACGAGGGGCCGTCGGCAGTCGCGGCCAACATGTCAGAGGCCTTCCCGACGTTGACCGCGTCCGACTGGGTCACCCACGGCGACCACGCCGTCGTGATCGAGATGGTGCCCGGCAGCGAACGCAGGGGTGCCGTGCCGGAGGACGAGAAGGACAACGGCGAAGGGCACATCCCGCGCACCGCGACGCTGAAGGTCGATCAGGTGCTGTGGTCCAAGCCCGGTGCCGAGGCCGCGCCGGAGACCTACCCGGCCGAGCTGTTGGGCTGGTGGTGGGAGGGCAGCGGTGAGCGGGAGTTCGCCTGGCAGGGCGAGCCCCGCTACGAGGAGGGCCACAAGTACATCGCCTTGCTGGTGAAGGGCGATGACGGCAAGTGGGGCACCACCATGCACGCGATGCCCTACGACGACGGGACGGTCGGCACCGGCGAGAGCGCCGGGCGAACTGGCACCGGCGAGAGTGCCGGCGCACTTGCGGGCCTGGAGAAGGAAGCCCACGGCAAGAACGCGACCGCGGTAAGGCAGCTCCTGGACACGGCCTTGCCGACGAAGTAGCCGCACACGGCTGATATCGGCCCTGCGACGGGAACACCGCGCCACCCACCGCAGGGCCGCCGCGGCTGCCGCCTCCCGGACCGGACTTCGTGGCGGTGCCGCCCGACGGCAGTCTGTGGCTGCTCGACGTCCGCCCAGGGAATCTGATCAAGGAACCGGACGCGCAGAAGTTCGTTGGCACCCTGCTGCCGCGTGGCCTGACGGCGGGGCCGGGGGAGTGATCCGGCGGGTGTGTTCGGGACGCGCAGAACGGCCGGAACACGGTCAACTGGCCCTGCGGAGCGGGATACTGGTGCTTCTCACGACGTGGCGACCAGGGGAGCGGATCGGTGAACTCTGCCGGAGAGACGGGCCGTTGGGGCGTGGGCGGCGACCGGGGCGGACGGCATGCGGTCGTCGTGGGCGGGAGCCTCGCGGGGCTGCTCGCGGCACACGTCCTCGCCGGGCATGCCGACCGGGTGACCGTCGTCGAACGCGACCGGTTTCCGGACGGCCTGAAGCCGCGGCCAGGGGTACCGCAGGGCCGGCATCCACATGTCCTGCTGGAGGGCGGGCAGATGGCCCTGGAGTCGCTGCTGCCGGGCCTCCCGGCGGAGCTGCGGGCGGCGGGGGCGCCGCGGGTGGGCATGCCGTCGGACCTGGTGCTGTGGCAGTCCGGGCGCTGGTTGCGGCGGCTGCCCGCGACGACGCACATCTACACCGGTTCCCGGGCGCAGCTCGAGGAGTTGGTGCGGCGGTGGGTTCTGGCCAACCCGGTGATCAGCGTGGTGGAGGGGTCTGATGCCGTCGGGCTCCTCGGTGACGCCTCGCGCGTACGGGGAGTGCTGTTGCGGGACCGCTCCGGCGACGCCCGCGAGGAGCAGCGGGCCCTTGAGGCCGACCTGGTCGTCGACGCCTCCGGCAGCGGCACGAAGGCCCCGCAGTGGCTGACGGCGATCGGGGCCGAGGCCGCGCACGAGGAGACCATCGACACCGGACTCGCGTACGCCTCGCGCGTCTACCGCGGCAGGCGCGGTGTCCTCGACGGCGACACCGTCGGCTACTTCGTCTACCCCGGCCCCGCCCAGGTCCACGGCGGCGGTGCGCTGCCGCTGGAGGACGGCACCCATCTGGTCATCGTGTCGGGGCTGCGCGGCGACGAACCGCCCACGGACGACGACGAGTTCGTCACGTACACCAAGAGGCTGCCGCATCCGCTCCTGCACCGGTGGCTGGACGAGGCGGAACCGCTCACGCCGGCGTTCGGCTACCGGCGGACCGCGAATGTCCGACGCCGCTACGATCTGCCCGGCCGCCGCCCGGCCGGATTCCTCGCCACCGGCGACGCCGTGTGCACCTTCAACCCGATCTACGGGCAGGGCATGGCCGTCGCCGCGATGAGCGCGGTCGCCCTGCGCGACGCACTGGCCGATCCGCGCCGGACCCCCACGACGCGGCACGTGCAGCGGGCACTCCTCGCGGCGTCCCGGCAGGCGTGGGACATCTCCGCCGGAGCGGACCGCAAGATGCCGGGCGCGGTCGGCAACGCGGTCGCCGTCGGGCCCGCGGACAGCGTCGCCGACTGGTATCTGCGGCGCGTGCAGGAGCGCTATGGCGGCGACGCCGTCGTGGGGCGCGCCTTCCGCTCGGTGCTGACCCTCTCCGCGCCTGTCACCGCTCTGTTCGCCCCGCCCGTGGCCCGGGCCGTCCTCTTCCGCCCGCCCGCGCCGACGCCCACCGAGCCGCCGGCGACACCGGAGGAACCGGGGGCCTGAGCGGGGCCGGCAGCCGACGGCGTCTTTCGGCCTGTCTTGGAACGATCTCCCACCAGGCGGCTGACAGAGCGCGGCCATCTCAGCCCATGCCACTGACATTACGGTCGGTGAGCCCTCCGCGGAAAGCGGACCAGAGCCCGTTGAGACGTACGCAGCCGACCGGCTGCCAGGGGCTCGTCACCCATGGAAGGCGATGGCGGCAAAGTAGACACGAGTACCAGTAAGTAAACTGAATCCAATTCAAATCGTGAAGCGGTCGCAGTGTGTCGATGCGGTGACCATTTCGCGCGGCGCCTCGGTGTCATGAAGAAGGAAGGCCTGGTTACAGGGCCCGCCTCTTGCCGTGTCTGTCCTGTGCGTACGGCCTCCGTCCCGTCTTTCCGTGTCCGCCCCCCGGGAAAACTCCTGCATCAAGGCTAGCTGTACTGAGTTCAGTTCTGTACCGTCCCGAGCGGTGGCAGGGTACGGGACCGTGCCGCGGGAAGGAGAGTCGGAGCATGAGCGCCATTCAGCGTTCCGCCACATCAGGGGCGGACTCAGGGACCGAGTCAGCGGCCTACGATCCGCGTACGGTGCGCCGCGCGATGCTCGCCGGCAGCCTCGGCACCCTGATCGAGTACTACGACTTCAGCGTCTACGGCTATCTCGCCGTAGTGATCGCTCCGCAGTTCTTCCCGAGTGACGATCCGGCGGCCTCGCTCCTGGCGGCGCTCGCGGTGTTCGCCACCGGCCTTGTGGTGCGGCCGGTCGGCGGTGTGTTCTTCGGGTGGATCGGCGACCGATGGGGCCGGCGCAAGGCGCTGGTCTCCTCGGTGCTGTGCATGGGAGTGGCCAGCAGCATCACGGGCCTGCTGCCGACCTACAGCCAGATCGGCGTGGCCGCCGCCGTGCTGCTCCTCCTCGCCCGGCTGGTGCAGGGCATATCCACGGGCGGCGAGTCGGTCGGCGCCTACACCTACATCTACGAGTCCGCGCCGCCTCAGCGGCGGGCCTTCCTCGGTGCCGTCACGCCCATCGGGTCCAACCTCGGGTTCATGTTCGCGGCCGCCACGGCCGGGGTGATCTCCGCGCTCGCCACCAAGGACCAGATGGCCGACTGGGGCTGGCGGCTGCCCTTCCTGATGGCCGTGCCGCTCACCCTGTTCTGCCTGTGGGCCCGGCTGCGGATCGAGGACACGCCGGAGTTCGAGGAGGCCGCACAGCGCGCCGACATCCCCACGGCTCCGATCCGGGAGGTCCTGGCCACCCACCGCGCGGCGCTGCTGCAGTCCATCGGTCTGTCCATGGCGCAGGGCGGCGCCGTCTTCCTCGGTCTGACGTACATCGGCATCCATCTGACCAACGACCTGGGGTACGACTCCACGCAGGTGCTCTGGCTGAGCGCGGGCGTCGTGCTCGTCACCGTGCTGCTCATGGTGCCGGCCGGCCGGCTCGCCGGCCGGTTCGGCTCCCGGCGCATCCTGCTGTCCGGGTTGCTGGGATTCCTGGTGACCGCCTACCCTGCGATGCTGCTCATGGGCCGGGACAGCCTGGCTCTGGCCGGCCTGGCCTACCTGCTCTTCATGCTGAGCAGCGCGTTCGTGCAGGTTCCGGCGGCCAGTCTGTGGCCGCATCTGTTCGAACGCCGGGTCCGCTACACCGGCATGGCCATCGGGTACAACATCGGCACCGTCCTCGCGGGCGGTACGGCTCCGTACATCGCGACCTTCCTGGTCCAGCGGACCGGGAACCAGATCTCCCCGGCGTTCTTCGTCATGGTGGTCTGCGTGATCGGGATCGGTGCCCTGCTCACCGTCCGCAAGGACGTGTAGGGGGCGCCGGCCTGGTTCCAGTGGTTCAGCGGGCGGTCCAGCCTCCGTCGACGTAGAGCTCCGAGCCGGTCATGAAGCCCGCGTCGTCCGAGGCGAGGAACGCCACGGCGCCCGCCACCTCCTCGGTCCTGCCCAGCCGGCCGAGTGGGGTGCCCTCGATCATCGCGGTGAGCCGTGGGGTGCCCCGCCACAGCTCCCGTGACAGGGGCGTCTCGATGAAGCCGGGATGCAGCGAGTTGACCCGTACACCGCGCGCGCCCCAGTGCAGCGCCGCGTTCTTGGTCATCAGCCGTACCGCGCCCTTGGCCGCGTGGTACGAGAACTGGGCGCCGAAGCCGCCGACGGTACCGAAGATCGAGGCGATGTTGACGACGGAGCCGCCGCCGGACCGCTCGATGGCCGCGCCGCCGTGCTTCATGCCGAGCCACACGCCCGTCTGCGTCACCCCGATCACCTGGTCCCAGGTCTCCCGGGTCTCGGTCTCCACCGTGCCCATCGCGGCGATGCCCGCGTTGTTGACCAGGACCGACAGACTTCCCAGCCGGTCGCTCACATGGGCGACGACCGCCTCCCAGGCCGTCTCGTCGGTGACGTCCAGGCGCAGTCCCACTGCACCGCCCGGCAGCTCCGCGGCGAGCTTCTCGCACCGGTCCGCGTCGAGATCGGTGACCACGACGGTCGCACCCTCGGCCGCCAGCCGTCGCACGATCGCCTCGCCGATGCCTCCGGTGGCACCGGTCACCAGCGCCACCTTCTCCGAGAGTCGGTCTTTGCTCACCACTCCACCACTGTTCAACACATCCCTTTTCTCAGGTGCGCGGCACATCGATCGACAGACCGGAGCGCAGCAGCGCGGGCACCGCCGAACCGACCCGGTCGAAGCCCGGGCCGACGGTGCGTCCGGCGAGATGGCGGGCGTGGATGCCCTCCGCGATGACCGCCAGCTTGAAGTACCCGAGGGCCTGGTGGAACGGCAGCGCGGAGACATCGCGGCCGGACCGCGCCGCGTACCGTTCCGCCAGCTCGGGTGCGGAGAGGAAGCCCGGGTTGGCCGTCGGGACGTGCTCCCCGCCGAGGACCGGCTCGCACACCGGGTCCCAGTAGACGAGGAGCAGGCCGAGGTCGGCGAGCGGATCGCCCAGCGCGGCCATCTCCCAGTCGACGATCGCCGCGATCCGCCCCGGGTCGCCGGCGGTCAGGATGACGTTGTCCAGCCGGTAGTCCCCGTGCAGGATCGCCGAGGCCGACCCGTCGTCCCGCGCGGGCGGCAGTCCCCGTTCCAACTTCCTGTGCAGCGCGTCCAGTTCGGGCAGTTCGCGGGTGGTGACCCGGTCCCACTGGCCGCGCCACCGCCGCACCTGGCGCTCCACGTATCCGGCCGGGCGCCCGAATCCGCCCAGCCCGACCTCGTCCGGATCGAGCGCGTGCAGCGCGGCGAGCTGGTCGACCAGCGCCTCGGAGCACCGCCTGGCGTCCTCGGCGGACAGCCCGGCCGCCTGTTCGCCGTCCCGCAGCACGTCACCGTCGACGAAGGACACGACGGTGAACGGCGTGCCGATCACCGACTCGTCGGTGCAGGAGAGCACGGTCCGCGGCACCGGGACATCGGTGGCGGTGAGCGCGGCCATGACGCGGTACTCGCGGTCCATGTCGTGCGCGGTCGGGGTGAGCGTGCCCAGCGGTGGCCTGCGCAGCACCCAGCGGTGCGGGCCGTCGGTCACGAGGTACGTGAGATTGGACCGCCCGCCGAGCAGCGGGCGGATGTCCAAGGGGCCGGTGCACTGCGGGACTTCGCGCCGGAAGAAGCGCTGCAGCGCGGGCAGGTCGACCCCGGCCACGGTTGAGCCGCCGGCGGCCGTCACCGCACACCCCCTCGCTCCCGTGCGGCCCGGACCGCGCGTTTGGCGATGGCCCACCGGTGGGTCTCCGACGGTCCGTCATAGATGCGGAAGGGCCGGACTTCGCGGTAGAGGGCGGCCAGCGGCGTGTCCTCGGAGATGCCGAGCGCCCCGCAGACCTGGACCGCGCGGTCCACGACCCGGTTCACGGCCTCGGACACGAAGGTCTTCGCGATGGAGGTGTGCTGCGCGCCGGTTCGGCCCTGGTCGAGCTCCCAGCAGGCACGCCAGAGCACCGCCCGGCTCGTCTCGATGTCGATCTCCGAGTCGGCCAACTGCTGCTGCACCATGCCGAGTTCGGCCAACGGCCCGCCGAAGGCCGTACGCGCGGCGGCCCGGTCCAGGGCGATGTCCTGCGCCCGGCGGGCCACCCCGAGCCACCGCATGCAGTGGGTCAGCCGGGCGGGTCCGAGACGCACCTGTGCGTACTCGAATCCCTTGTCGGCCTCGCCGAGCACCGCGTCGTCGGTCACCTCGCAGTCGTCGAAGGCGAGTTCGCTGTGACCGGCGAACAGGCCCCGGTCCAGGGTGCCGATGTTCCTGACCACCTTCATGCCCGGGTTGTCGGCGCCGACCAGGAACATCGTCGCCCCGCCCGGATCACCGGGCTCCCCGCTGGTGCGCGCCATGCAGATGGCGAACGCCGCCCCGTCCGCTCCGCTGATGAACCACTTGCGGCCGTTGATCCGCCAGCCGCCGGGGACCCGGACCGCCGTCGTGGCGAGCGCCCGCGGGTCGGAGCCGGCGCCGGGGGAGGGCTCGGTCATCGCGAAGCACGACCGCGTCCCACCGGCCGCCAGGGGAGCGAGGAAGCGGGTCTTCTGCTCTTCGGTGGCGACCGCTTCGAGCAGATGCATGTTGCCCTCGTCGGGCGCCGCGCAGTTCAGGGCCAGCGGGCCCAGCAGCGAATATCCCGCCGCCTCGAAGACGACCGCCTGACCGCGCAGATCCAGACCGAGCCCTCCCCACCGCTGCGGGACATGGGGAGCGAACACCCCCGCCCCGCGGGCCGCCGCCTGCAGCTCGCGCCTCAGCGACTCAGGGCCGGCGTGCACGTCCCCGTAGCAGTCCTCCTCCGCGGGCAGCACGGTCGCCCGGACGAAGTCGGCGGTCCGCCGCGCGATGTCGGCGACCTCCCGGTCGATGCCGAACTCGATGGCCATACGGTCCCTCTCGATCCTGTACTGGGTGGTGTACGAGGTCACTCCCTGACCCCGCGCCAGGCCAGCGCGCCGCCGTCGATGACGTACGACGTGCCGGTGATGAACGCCGCGTCGTCGGAGGCCAGGAAGCAGGCGAGCTTCGCCACCTCCTCCGGCCGTCCGAGTCGCCGCACGAGCTGCGGAGCGGTCAACTCCCGCTCCATGGCTTCGCGGTCGTCGGCCGCCTCGAAGAAGTCCCGCGCCAGGGGCGTCTCGATGACGCCGGGGCAGAAGCAGTTGCAGCGCACCGGCGCCAGGTCGACGGCGGTGACCTTGGTGAGGTGGATGACGCCCGCTTTGGTGGTGCCGTAGACGGGGGCCAGGGGGAAACCGGTGAGCCCGGACACCGAGGCCGTGTTGACGATCGAGGGGCCGCGGGTGGAACGCCGCAGGTGTGGCGCGGCGAACTTCGTCGCGAGCCAGACGGCCTTGAGGTTGACCTCGTAGACCGCGTCCCAGACCTCTTCGGGCAGCGCGTCGACCGCGCGGTCCGCCGGCCGGTCCACCAGCGAGGATTCGACCACCCCGGCGTTGTTGACGAGGACGTCGAGCCCGCGGAACCGTTCCGCCGCGCGGGCCACCATCGCCTCGATGTGGTCGCGGTCGCGCAGATCGCAGACGATCGCCTCCGCCTCGGCCCCGGCGGCGCGTACGAGGTCGGCCGTCCCGGCCGCGGTCGCCTCGTTCCGGTCGGCGACCGCGACCGCCGCCGCGCCCCGGCGCGCCATCTCCACGGCGATCGCCTGTCCGATGCCCTGGCCGGCGCCGGTCACGAGGACCGTCTTGCCGTCGAGCGAGCCCATGCCCATGTCCCCGCCCCCGCTCACAGCTTCTCGAAGATGTCGGAGCCCGCGACGGACATGGCGACGAAGACGCCCGCGGAGGTCACCAGCGTCATGACGAGCGCGATGGCCGCGACCAGCGGATAGGAGCCGTTGGACCAGTAGTCGAACAGGATGGTCCCCATGACCTGCGTCGTGGGTGCTCGTACCAGCAGCGAGGCGGTGAACTCATGGGTGAGCAGCACGAACATCAGTGCTGCGGCGCCCGCGAGCGTGGGGCGCAGCAGCGGCAGCACGATCTCGGTGTTGGTCCGCAGCGCGCCCGCCCCGCTGGTCCGCGACGCCTCCTGGTACGTGTCGCCGAGTGCCACCATTCCGGACAGCTGCATCCGGGTGGCGAAGGGCAGCATCAGTGTCACGTAGACGAGGACGATCACCGTGCGGGTGCCGTACAGGATGAACGGCTCGCGGCTGTACGTCAGCAGGAAGCCGGCGCCGAAGACCACCGCGGGGATTCCGAGGGGCATCGCGACGACGAAGTCGACCGTGGCCCGGATGATGCGGAACCGGCGCGCCTTGAGCAGCAGCGAGGCGGCGATGAACCCGAGCGGCAGCGCGATGGCGACGGAGATGACCGAGGTGGTGAGGCTGTTGAGGATCGCGTCGGTGATCCCGGACTCCTGGAAGACCTGCCGGAAGTTGTCGAGCGTGAACCCGCTCGGCTCGATCCGTCCACTCCAGAAGGCGGATAGCGACACCACCGTGAGGGCGCCCAGCGGCAGTGCGAGCGCCACCAGGCCGTAGAGGACGATGCCGGTGACCGCTACCCACGACGGTCGCCCGCCGGACCGGAACGCCTTGCCGCCGTGGGTGACGAAGCGGCTGTGGTCGCCGAGGATCACCTTCTGGAAGAGGACGACGGCGATACCGAAGAGCAGCAGCGGCGAGCCGATCGCGGCGGCCTTCCCGTAGTCGACCGGGCTCTGCGACACGGCGACGTACATGTCGGTGGTGAGTACGTTGACACCGTTGTTCCTGCCGAGCAGCAGCGGTCCCGTGAACTGGCCGAGTCCGAGGAGCAGGGCCACGAAACCCCCGTACACCAGGACCGGTCGCAGGAGCGGCAGCGTCACCCGGAAGAACACCCCGGCCGGCGACGATCCGCTGACCTGCGCCGCCTCGATCAGCTCCGAGTTGATGTTGCCGAAGCCGGCGCTGACGAACAGGTAGACGAAGGCGGTCAGGCCGAAGCCGGTGATGAGCACGATCCACGGCAGCGTGTAGATGTCGACGGGGCCCTCGTCGAGATGGTTCCACCACGGCAGGTTGCGCAGCGCCGCGTTGAGGTAGCCGGGGCGGGGCGAGAACAGGAACGCCCAGCCGGTCACCGCCGCCACGGCCGGGACCACGATGGGCAGGACGGGCAGGATGCGCAGCAGCCGCAGGCGGGGTGGCAGACGGGTCGCCGCCCAGGCCAGGAACGTGCCGAGGACGAGCGCGATGACCAGCGAACCCAGCGCCATCCCGGCCGTCGTGCGCAGCGTCTCGGCCATGTCCGGGCTGTCGAAGGCGGCACTGTAGCCACGGGCGTCGTCCTCGAAGGCCAGCCGTTGCAGGCCCACCAGGGGAGCGATCACCAGGTAGCCGATGGCGGCCAGGAACGCGAGCGCGCCGAGCCGCGGCAGGTGGCGCCGCGCACGGTTCAGCGCCGTCGGGCCCGGCGGGGCCGCGGGCGGCGGTGTCGTCGTGGGCGTGGGGGAGGGAGCGGGTACGGTGGGTGCGGCCACGACGTCACGCCCCCACTGCCGCGGCGGGGGTGTGGGCGGCTGTCCGTACCCCGTCGGCGTCGAAGTAGATGGCCGTGTCCTTGGCGAACCACGCGGTCACCCGCTGCCCGCGCGCCAGGCCCCGGGCCCATGGCTTGCCGTTCAGCGGCGCCCGCGCGTGCAGGCGGCTGCCCGCGATCGACACGACCACGTCCATGTGACGCCCGCCGAACTGGGCGTCGACGACCTCCGCCGGGAGGCCGACCCCGTGGGCGGGCGGCTTCTCCTCGGCCGGACAGAGCTGGAGGTCGTCGGGGCGCAGCCGGGCGGCGACCTCGCCGAGCGAGCGGGGTACGGGGAGTTCGTCGGCCACCGTCGGGCTTGCCGCGCCCAGTTGACCTGTCGCCCCCGCCGTGCCCGACGGGTCGTCGGCGTCCGCTTGGCCGGCGAGGACCCATCCCTCGCCCTGACGCCGGAGCGGGAGCCGGTTCGACATGCCGATGAAGCCGGCGACGTACTCCGTGGCCGGTTCCTCGAAGACCCGCTCCGGTGTGTCGAGTTGCTCGATCCGCCCCGCCTTCATGATCGCCAGGCGGTCGCCGAGTGCCAGCGCCTCGCTCTGGTCGTGGGTGACGAAGACGGCGGTGAAGCCCAGTCGTGCGTGCAGTTCGTGCAGTTGGGCGCGTACCTGGTCGCGCAGCCGGGCGTCGAGGTTGCTCAGCGGCTCGTCGAAGAGGACCAGGTCGGGCTGGGCGGCCAAGCCGCGGGCCAGGGCGACCCGCTGCTGCTGGCCGCCGCTGAGCTGCGCCGGATAGCGGTCGAGCAGGGCCGAGCATTCGACCAGCTCGGCCGCCTCCTCGATCCGCCCGCGCGCCTGTTCGCGGGGCACCCGTCGGGTTCTCAGGGGATATCCGATGTTGCGGCGCACCGTCATATGCGGCCACAGCGCGTAGGACTGGAACACCATCCCGATCCGGCGCTTGTTCGGGGGGAGGTTGACCTTCCCCCGAATGTCCAGCACCGTCTGGTCGCTCAGCGAGATGCGCCCCACATCGGGCGTCTCCAGACCGGCCAGACAGCGCAGAGTCGTGGTTTTCCCGCAGCCGCTCGGACCGAGCAGGACGATGAACTCGCCCCGCTCGATCTCCAGCGACAAGTCGTCCACCGCGACAGCCGGCGGCTTGCCGGCGAACCTTTTCGTCAGACCCTCGATGCGCACGTGGGACACGGGGGACTCCTCACATCCAAAGATCAGGTGAGTGGGCACCCGTAGGCGCGAGTGCCCACACTGCTGTGCATCGGTCCTGGCTGATGCGGTCCACCACCCCTACTGGAACAGGGACTTCCACTTCTTCTGGTACGCGGCCACGGCGTCCGGCGTGAGCTTCGCCGGGTCCTGCACCCGTACCTTGTCGTTGGTGATCACTGTGCCGGGGACCTTGGGCAGCACCGACCCGGCCGACGGTGTGATCAGCTCCTGCCCCTCGGCGGTCACCATGAAGTTGGCGAACAGCTGGCCGGCGTTGGGGTGCGGGCCGCTCTTGAGCACCATGCCGTAGTACCGGGCGCCCCAGGCGCCGTCCGGCGGCATGCGGTAGTCGACCGGCGCGCCCTTCTTCTTCGCGGGCTCGAGCGCGATCGGCGCGATGAAGCTGCCGGCGGCGATCTCGCCGGACTGCAGCGCCTCGCCCATCGGCAGGGAGCTGGGGTAGATGCGCGGCTTCTGGGCGGCCAGCTTCTTCACGAAGTCGGCGCCGTACGTCTCCTCCAGCCACAGGTAGAAGTCGACGAGCGAGGGCGCCGTCGGCTCGACGACACCGATCTTGCCGCCGGCGAGTGACGGGTCGAGCAGGTCCGGGTAGTCGGTCAGCCCCTTGGGCTGGAGCTTGGTGTTCCAGCCGAACGTGAGTACCGCGGAGTTGGTCTCGAAGTAGTTGCCCTTGTGGACGTACTGCTTGGTGTCGTAGGTGCCATTGCCGGTCAGTTCGGGACCGGTCGGCGCCAGGAACCGCCCGGCCTCGGCCTGCGGCTTCACCCAGGACAGGCTCGCGCTGACATACGTGTCGGCGATGCCCTTGCCGGTGTTGAACTCCGTCTCGACCTTCACGCCGAGGTCGCCGTCGACGCCCCGGACGGTCTTGACGTCGATCCCCGGGTACTTGGCCTCGAAGGCCTTGGCGAGGTTGTTGAGGGCGGTCAGATCCTGGGCCGAGTAGACCGTGATCTGTCCTTCCTTCTTCGCTGCGGCGACCAGTTCGTCCAGGCCCGCCGACGCGGGCACGACTTTGGTCTCGGCGTTGTCGCCGCCGCACGCGGTGAGCAGCAGTGAGGTGATCGATAGCAGGATGAGCAAAGCCCCGCGCCGTCGCGGATCTGATCTCATTCTCGGCTCCCTTACGTGAAACCGGCTCCCGGGCCGAACCGGCGCACAACCGAGTGACTTCGCGCTGGACGGTGGCCGGATGGCCAAGATTTCGTGGAAGTTACCAAACTGAACTCGGTTAGGCAATAGAATGCGCAGCCGCGTGACCGAAGGATTGATGGGGCGATGCGGGGGTGGCCGCCCTCGGTCCGACCTGCTCCGTGTGCGGGGCGAAGTGCGACCGCTGTGGCCTCATGGAGGCCTTTCGGCATCGGCCGCACCGGCACTGGGTGGATGCCGGTGGAGGTCGCGTCGGGTGTGGAGTACATGCGATCCTGGCCGCTCGGCCAGGACGCCCGGGACGCTCTCGGGGCATGAGCTGGACTTATTTCAGTTCAGTATCCGGCTCGAAGGGGGATGCCGGACCGCCTCAGCCGACGGCGTTCTCACCATGCGCGACGCCGTCGATCCGCACAAGCGTCTTACCTGTGTTGTCGCCCCGCAGTAATCCCGCCAGCGCCGACGGCGCCTGCGGCAGCCCGTCGACGACCGTCTCGTGGCAGTGGAGGCGGCCTTCGCGGATCCATGCGCCCGCTTGCCGTGTCATCTCGGGCAGCAGGTCGGTGTGGCCGCTCGCGCGAAAGCCCCGGATCGTCAGCCCCTTCGTCACCGCCAGCATGAGGTTCCCGGGGCCGTGTGGCGGCTCCTGGGCCGCATACTCCGAGATCATGCCGCAGATGGCGACGCGGCCCGAGCTCCGCAGCGCCCCGAGAGCGGCCTCGAGATGGTCGCCGCCGACGTTGTCGAAGTACACGTCTATGCCGTCGGGGGCCGCCTTGCGCAGGAGGTCGGGGAGAGCGCCGCGCCTGTAGTTGAACGCGGCGTCCAGGCCGAGCTCCTCCAGGAGGTAGCGCACCTTCTCGTCGGAACCAGCGCTGCCGACGACGCGGTGCCCGCGGATCTTCGCCATCTGTGCGGCGAGGCTGCCGACCGCGCCGGCCGCGGCGGAGACCCAGACGACGTCACCGTCGCGCAGGCCGCCGGCATGGAAGAGCCCGGCGTAGGCGGTGAGTCCATTGGCGCCGAGCGCACCGAGGTACACCTGTGGAGGTGCGACGCGTACGTCGAGCTTCGTGAGCGTGCCGACCCCGCCGAGCGCTTGCTTCTCCGCCTCGACGACCGCGTAGTCGCGCCAGCCGGAGGCGTGCCACACCGTGTCGCCGGGGGCGAACCCGTCGGCGCGGGACGCGATGACCTGCCCGACGGTCATGACCCCGTCCATCGGCGCTTCGAGGCGGAAGGCGGGGAAGTATCCCGGTGGCGCCGTCTCCCTGAGCCGCAGCCGGAGAGCGGCGTCGACAGAGGTCCACGTGTTCCGGACCAGCACCTCGCCCGGCCGCGGTTGCCGCACCTCGACCTCGACGATGCGAAAGTCCGACGCCCGGACCTCGCCGCGTGGGTACGCGACCGGCCAGACCTCACGACCGATCGCCGACGCGCCTTCAAGAGGCGCGTGAGCCGACCCGGCCCGGTGCTCATCTGCTCCATGAACTGAACTTGTGTCACCGTACATTCGCTCGTCCACCTTGTACGTCGGCGCCCGGTGGGCAGGACTTCGCCGAGCGGTGAGGCGTCGGCCACTGAGTGATAACTGAGGTTGGTTCACGGGGGCGGGCTGAGTCGGAGACTCGCGAGGCGCGGCGACTCGTGCGGCCCGACGTCACCGGCGATCTCGACGACCACGACGGACAACCCGTCGCGTAGGGCTCTCTCGCGCGCGGTCAGCCCGGCCATTCCCGCGCCGACGGCGAGCAGGTCGACCGTCCGGTGGTCCGACATGCGCACTCAACCCCTTTCGTGACGTGTGGTGCGTGGTCAGCCGGGGACGAGCACAGCCCGCCCTCGCATCAGGCCCCGGCGAAGCCGGTCGATCGCCTCCGGTGCGGCGGACAGCGGGAACTGCTCCGTCTCCACGTGGATCGCCCCCGAGCGGGCCAGTGCGACGACCTCGACGAGTTCGGGGCGACTTCCCCAGAAGGGCAGCGAGAGCCTGAAGCCCGGCGGGAGGACGCCCGGTTTGGAGACCGTCAGCCGGCCGCCTCCGCTGCCGACGACGGCGAGTTCGCCACCCGGGCGCAGAATGCCGGTCGCGAGTTCCAGCGTCTCGGTGGTGCCGACGAAGTCGAGCACGGCGTCCGCGCCCGCGCCACCACTCCGCTTCCGCAGGACGCCCGCGGTGTCAGCGCCCATCAGGCTGCCGAAGTCCGCGCCGGAGCGGTCCGCGAGAGCCAGCGCCTCCTCCCGGACGTCGACCGCCAGTACGCGGCTCGGGGTGGTCGCCCGGAGGATCTGCACGGCCAGGTGACCGAGCCCGCCGACACCGATGACGGCGGTGGTGGTGCCCTCCCCGAGCGCGTGCCGGAGACCGGCCAGGGCGTGATAGGACGTGAGGCCCGCGTCGGAGAGGGGAGCCGCCTGATCCGCCGGCAAGTCGCCGATCGGCACCAGATGGCGGGCGGACGGGACGAGTACGTACGCGGCCATTCCGCCGTCCCGGCCCAGTCCCGCGCCGTGCCAGGCGAGAGAGGAGCGCCGGTCGCAGTAGTTGTCCCGGCCCGCGGCGCAACGGTCGCAGGCGCCGCAGCCCCACGGTCCGTACAGCACCACGCGGTCACCGACCGCCACCCCGTCGGCGTCGGCGTCGGCGTCGGGCCCCAGGGCCGCGATCCGCCCGGCGACCTCGTGGCCGAGGGTGAACGGCAGCCGGTAGGGGAGTGCTCCCGGAGCCGCGTCGATGACGTGCAGATCGGAGTGGCACAGCCCGGTGGCCTCGACGCGCACCAGCACCTCGGCGCCCTGCGGATCGGGCCGCTCGACCTCGGTCTGTGTCGGGGGCTCGCCCCACGCCGTCAGCCGCAGTGCCCTCATCTTCACCGTCCCAGGTCTTGTCAGCGGCACGCCCGGCCGTCACGGTAACAGAGGTGAAGTCAGTTCAATAGGACGAGGAGCAGTGGAGGAGGCATCGACTTGATGCACGGAGACGTCGGGGCGGACAGGTTCGCGGACAAGGTCGTGATGGTGACGGGTGCCGGCTCCGGCATGGGTGCGGCGGTCGCCCGGCAGCTGGCCACGGAAGGGGCGCGGGCCGTCGTCCTCGCCGACGTGAACGCCGAAGGCGCCGCGGCCGTCGCCAAGGAACTGCCCGCCGCCGAGGCGGTCGCACTCGACGTGGCGGACGCGGCGGGCGTCGACGCCGCCGTCCAGGACGTGCTGCGCCGGCACGGACGGCTCGACGTCGTGGTGCACGCGGCCGGGGTCGACGACCCCGGGGCCAAGCAGCGCATCGCGGACGCGCTGGTCGAGGGGCGGCCGGTCGAGGTGACCGACTCCCTCGACGACGCCTCCTGGCGGCGCGTCATGGCGGTGAACCTGGACGGTACGTTCCATGTGCTGCGCGCCGCGGTGCGGGTTATGCGGCCTTTCGGTGCCGGGGCGATCGTGGTGATCGGCTCGTCGTCGGCCTTCGACACCCCCGTCGGCTACCCCCACTACGCCGCCTCCAAGGCGGGTGTGCACGCGCTGAGCCAAGCCGTGGCCAAGGAGGTCGTCGCGGCCGGGATCCGCGTGAACGTGGTGGCTCCAGGGCCGACGGAGACGGGGATGGCGGCGCGCACGCCCGAGGCGCTGCGCGCCGGTTTCGCCGACCCGCGGGTGCGCCCGTACGCGACGGCCGAGGAGATCGCCGACATCGCGCTCTTCCTCGCGAGCGATGCCGCGGCGAACCTGGTGGGCGCGGTGCTGCTCGCCAACGGCGGCCGGTTCACCGCCTGAGCAAATCAATAGGTGCACGGGTCTTGCCCGGCCGGAGTGCTGTGCTTACGGTCAATGAATTGAGTTCAGTTCTTACGCGTTGATGCGTCAGTGGCAATGGCACGATGGAGACCTCATGCACCGTCGTCACCCCGAGATCGACCCCCAGTCGCTGTCCGAAACCGACGAGCAGCGGCAACTGCGGGCGGTCCTGCGGGACTTCTACACCGAGACAAGTGGTCCCGAGGACGTCCGCAAGCACCTGGCCACCCCGCGCGGATACGACGAACCGCTCTGGACGCGGCTCGCGGGAGAGATCGGGGTGCACGGACTGGCCGTGCCCGAGGAGTACGGCGGGTCGGGCTTCACGTTCGCCGAGCTGGCCGTGGCCCTGGAGGAATCAGGGCGCGCCCTGTACTGCGCGCCGCTGCTGCCCACGGTGGCCCTCGCCGCTCACGCCCTGCTGTACAGCGGCGACCGCACGGCATGCGAGCGCTACCTGTCGCGGATCGCCGACGGCACGCTCACCGCGACCGTGGCCGGGTTCGGCACCGCTGAACCCGGCGGGCCCGACGAGCCCGAGGTCACCGCCGAGCAGGGCGGCGCGGGCTGGGTGCTGCGCGGCCGGGCGGACTTCGTGCTCGACGGGGCCGGCGCGGACCTGATCCTCGTACGGGCCCAGACCCCCGCCGGTGCCCGGCTGTTCGCCTGTGAACCCACCTCGGACACCTGTCGGCGGACTCCGCGCCGCGTCCTGGACGAGACGCGGCGCCAAGCGCTGGTGGAGTTCCAGGGGGCCCCGGCCACCACCGTGGGCACGGCGGAGGGCGCCGAGGACACCGTTTCGGCGACCCTCGACATCGGGCGGACCGCGCTGGCGGCCGAGCAGGTCGGCGGCAGCGGGCACGCGCTGGACGCCACGGTCGAGTTCGCCGCACAGCGCCACCAGTTCGGGCGCCCCATCGGTTCCTTCCAGGCGGTCAAGCACCGGCTGGCGGATGTGCTGGTCGCGCTGGAGGCGGCCCGCTCGGCGTCGGCGTACGCCACTGCCTGCGCCGCCCTCGCCCCGCCGCAGCTGCCGGTGGCCGCCTGCGCCGCCGCCGTCGTCTGCTCCGAGACCTTCCGCCTGGCGACCGCCGAATACGTCCAACTGCACGGCGGCATCGGCTTCACCTGGGAGCACCCGGCCCATCTGTACGTGCGCCGCGCACGCAGCGGCGAGGTGCTGTTCGGCACCGCGGACGGGCACCGGGCCCGACTCGCCGATCTCATCGGTCTCGCCGCCCGCGCCGCTGCCTGACCGGGCCGACCTGACCGGATCAACCTGACCGGGCCAAGAGGACAGCGAGACAGCGAGGAGAGCCGTATGACATCGACGCCGCGCACCCCACCCCTCTCCCTCGCTGCACCGTTCGCACTCGGCGGACTCACCCTCCGCAACCGCCTCGTCGCCACCGCCCACGCCACCGCCGCCGTCACCGAAGGTGCCCCCACCGAGGCCGACGCGGCCTACTGGCGGCGGCTGGCCCGGGGCGGCGTCGGCATGGTGATCACCGGAGGCACCGTGGTGGCCCCCGAGTCGACGTTGCCGCTGCGCTATCTGACCGAGGCGTGGCGCCCCGAGACCAAGGACGCCGTACGCCGCCGCGCCGAGGCCATCACCGACGAGGGCGCGGTGGCCGTCGCGCAGCTCGTCCATCTCGGCCGGGAGACCCTGGGCGCCGGCACGTACTACGCACCGGTCTCCGCCGCGGCCGTCCGGTCGCCCCGCGAGGCGACCGCGCCCCGTCCGCTGAGCGCCGAAGAAGTACGAGGTGTCGTCGACGCGTTCCGCATCTCCGCGGAGATCAGCGTGCAGGCCGGTTTCCATGGCGTCGAACTGCACGCCGGACACGGTTATCTGCTTTCCCAGTTCCTCTCCCGGGCCAACAACACCCGCGACGACGAGTACGGCGACCGCATCGCCCTGACCGCCCAGGTGATCGACGCCATCCGCACCGAGATCGGTGAACTCCCCATCGGCGTACGGGTGTCGGTGGAGCCCGGCGAGGACTCCGGTCTGGGCCTGGACGATCTCACCGAGCTGCTGCCGCGGCTGTGCGCCGCCGCGCCCTTCGCGTACGTCAACGTCACCACCGGCGTCCGCAACACCTACGTCCCCGGCATGGCCACCACGCGCCCGCCACTGCTGGAGTCCGTGGCCCGGCTCCGCTCGGCCGTCGCCCTGCCGCTCCTGGTAGGCCAGGGCTTCCGGTCGGTGGCGGACATCGAGCGGGCGCTGGACTCGGGGGCCGACCTGGTCGGGATGGCCCGGCCGTTCATGGCCGACCCCGACTTCGCCCGCAAGGTGATCGCGGGCGACGAGCGGTCCGTACGCCCCTGTACGAGCTGCAACGAGGGTTGCCGGACCTTCGAGCCCACCGGGTCCTGCTCGGTGAACCCCGAGCTGGGTCCGCCGGGAGCCGCCGGCCGACCCGCCGTCCCGCTGCTGCTCACCCGGCCGGGCGGCCGCAACGGTCCCGTCGCCGGTGGCCCGGTCGCCGTCCTGGGAGCGGGCCCCGCCGGTATGGAGTGCGCGACGGAGCTGGCCCGCTCCGGCGTCGACGTCACCGTCTTCGACACGGCCCGGCAGGCCGGCGGTCAGGCACACCTCGCCTCCCTCGCCCCGCACCGCCCCGGTTGGCAGAAGTTCGTCGACTACCAGCGCGAGCAGCTCGCCGACTTCGGCGTGCGGGTGCTGCTGGGTACCTCGCCGGACCCGGACGACCTGGCGGCGTACGCCCGGATCGTGCTCGCCACCGGCGCCGAGGAGGAGCCCGTCCGCGTGCCCGGCGAGCTGCCGACCCTCACCAGTACGGATTTCCTGCGCCGGTACGCGGACGTCGTACCGGCCGCGCCCCGCATCGCCGTCCTGGACGACGGTTTCGGCTGGTGGCAGGGCATCAGCGCCGCCGAGAGCGCGCTGGCGGGCGGCGCTCGGGAGGTCACCGTCATCACCCCCGGAACCGGCTTCGCCACCGGCCTGTCGCCGGAGAACCGCACCCAGCTGATGAACCGGCTCACCGGTGCATCCCTGCGCGTCGTCGCGATGAGCACCGTGACCTCGACGACCACCGACGGTGTGTGCCTACGCCACGCTCTGGACGGCCACGAGACGCATCTCGCCGCCGACGTCCTGGTCATCGTCGGCGAACGGCACCCGCGCCGCCCCGACTTCGCCCCGGCCGACCACCAGAGCGTCCGCGCAGTCGGCGACTGCGTCGTGCCGCGCCGCATCGCGCACGCCGTCGCGGAGGGGCGTGCGGCGGCCGAGGCTCTGGCGGCACGGGCCGCCAGGCCGCTGTGACGGTCCGTGCGGGGGCGGCGATCTGTCTGTGGGCCGGCCCGCGACGCCCCTGCCCCGGCCCGCGACACCCCTGACCCGGCCCGCGAGCACACCTTTCCTCCGAAGTGTTTCCGCGTTACCGCAGAGAGGCATTCACCGCATGGCACACGACTACGACCGCATCCTCATCGGAGGCCGGCTCACCGCCCCCTCCACCGACCGTGTCGCGCAGGTCGTCTCACCCAGCACCGAGGAGGTCATCGGCCACGTCCCCCTGGCGTCCACCGCGGACATCGACGCCGCCGTGGCCGCGGCCCGGCAGGCCTTCGACGCCGGCCCCTGGCCGAGGTGGAGCGTGCAACAGCGCGCCGCGGCCCTGCGCGACCTCGCCGACCGCCTCGACACACGCGCGGCCGACCTGGCCGCGCTGGCCATGGCCGAGACCGGCTGCCCGCGCGGCTTCGCCGAGGGCTACTTCGCCGTCGCGCCCTCCAACTACTTCCGTTTCTACGCCGCATTGGCCGAGGGATTCGTCTTCGAGGAGGAGCGGGTCAACGGACCGGTCCGCACCCTGATCGTCCGTGAACCCGTCGGCGTCGTCGTGGCCATCCCCGCCTGGAACGGCCCGCTGCCGCTGACCACCCAGAAGATCGCCGCCGCGCTCATGGCCGGCTGCCCGGTCATCGTCAAGGTGCCGGTCCAGGACCCGCTCGCCTGCCATGTGTTCGCCGAGGTCGTCGCCGAATCGGCCGTTCCCGAGGGCGTCATCAGCCTGTTCGCCGCCGATGCCGCGGAGAGCGAGTACGTGGTCTCCCACCCGGGCGTGGACAAGGTCAGCTTCACGGGAAGCACCGCCGTCGGTGCCCGGATCGCCGAGGCCTGCGGCCGCGACATCCGTCGAGTGACTTTGGAACTGGGCGGGAAATCGGCCGCGATCGTGCTGGAGGACGCCGACATCGACGCCGTGGTCCCAGCACTCGTGGGCTGCGGTGCCGCCTTCATGCAGGGCGAGATCTGCACCGCCCAGACCCGCATCCTGCTGCCGCGTTCGCGCTACGCCGAGTTCACCGAGGCCCTGGCCCGGCACATGAGCGCCCTGCCCATCGGCGACCCGGCCGACCCCGCGACCGTGATCGGACCGCTGATCACCGAGGCGCACCGGGCGCGCGTCGAGGAGTACATCGCCCTCGGCAGGAAGGAAGGCGCCACCGTCGCCTGCGGGGGTGGCCGCCCGGCGGATCCGAGCACCGGCTGGTACCTCGAACCCACCCTCTTCACCGACGTCACCAACGACATGCGGATCGCGCAGGAGGAGATCTTCGGCCCGGTCGTCGTCGCCATCCCGCACGACGGTCCCGACCACGCCGTCGAACTCGCCAACGACTCGCCGTACGGGCTCTCCGGAACCGTCTGGACCCAGGACGAGGAAGCCGCCCTCCGGATCGCCCGCCGCGTGCGCACCGGAACCTTCAGCATCAACGCCTACACGCTCGACATCAACGCGCCCTTCGGCGGCAGCAAGAAGTCCGGTATCGGCCGCGAGAACGGCCCCGAGGGCCTCGACGACTTCCTCGAAGCCAAGTCGATCGCCTTGTCGGGCGCGCCGCTGGGCTGAGGAACGGCTTCAACTCGAAGCAGAGCGTCGTCCTGGAGCAGAGCTTCGTCCTGAAGAAGAGCTTCATCTCAACGAAGAGAAGAAGAGAGGTAACCATGGCACGTCGCATAGTGGTCTGCGGTGGAGGTTCCGCCGGTGGTGTCCTGGCCGCCCGGCTCAGCGAGGACCCCGCGAACACCGTCACGCTGGTAGAGGCCGGTCCCGACTACCGCACCCCGGAGGAGACCGCCGCCGAGGTGCTGGACGCGGACCAGTTCGGGTTCACCACCCATGACTGGGGCTACGAGTCGGACGACCACGTCGCCGATGCCGACAGCATCCCGATGTTCGGGATCGTCGAGCAGGGCATCCTGCCCGTCCTGCGCGGCAAGGTCATCGGCGGCTCCTCGTCCGTCAACGGCGCCAACGCCCTGCGGCCCACGCCCGACGACTTCGCCCGCTGGAACGGGCTGGGCAACGACCGCTGGTCCTGGGACCAGGTCCTGCCGTATCTGAGGAAGCTCGAGGACGACCCGATCGGCGGGGAACTGCACGGCACCGGAGGCCCCGTACACATCGAGCGCTTCACCGAGGGCAACGGCCTGCGCCCGGTCATGTCCGCGTTCCTGGAGGCCTGCGCGCAGGCCGGCCATCCCGTCCACCAGGACATGAACGGGGCCCGCCGGGATGGCGCGGGCCCGGTCCCCTTCAACCGCAAGGACGGCATCCGGCAGAGCTCGGCCATCGCCTACCTCGGCCCGGCCCGCCACCGCGAGAACCTGACCGTCCTGGGCGAACGGACCGTGGACCGCGTGGAGTTCACCGCCGACGGCACGGCCCGGGCGGTGCTCCTCACCGACGGCACCGTGCTCGAAGCCGACCTGGTCGTCCTGTCCGCCGGGGCCATCGGCAGCCCGGCGATCCTGATGCGCTCGGGCATCGGCCCGCGCCGGATTCTCGACGAGCTGTCCGTCCCCGTGACGCGGCACCTCGAAGGCGTCGGCAGGAACCTCCGCGACCACCCCATGGTCTACCTCACCTACGCCATGGACGAGGAGGCGGTCGGGGAGGAACTCCTGCCGCCGCTGCAGACCGCCCTGGCGTTCTCCTCGGCGGGCGCGGGCAGCCAGGGCGAAGTCGACCTGCACGCGCTGCCGTTCACCATGGAGCCAGGGGTGATGCTGGTGCCCCTCGCCGTGGTGCGCCCGTACTCGCTGGGCAGGGTGGAGATCACCTCACGCGCCCCCGAAGCCGCCCCGAGCATCCGGCTGGGCCTGTTCGACCACCCCGACGACCTGCGCCGCATGGTGGCCGGCATCCGTCAGATCCGGGAGATCATGGGCTCGGGCCCACTGGAGAAGTACGTACGTGCCGAGACGTGGCCCGGCCCCGACGCCACCACGGACGCGGACCTCACGCGGGCCGTCCTCCAGGGCAAGAACACCTACTGCCACGCGGTGGGCACCTGCGCGATGGGCGGGGAGGGCACCCCGGCCGCGGTGGTCGACCAGAACGGCAAGGTGCACGGGGTCGAGGCGTTGTACGTCGTCGACGCCTCCACCATGCCGGACATCCCCGCCGTGCCGACCAACACCACGGTCATGATGATGGCCGAGCGCTGGGCGGACGAACTGAGCGGCGAGAACTGAAGCAGATTCGGTTTGATCTCGCCATACTCGGTTGTTCGGCGAGCCGACCTGGCCAGATGAGGTCGATGTCGCACTTGAACCTGGATCGATCAAGGGGTTGACAGCGTGCTCCCGGCGCCCCAAACTCGTAGTGAATTCAGTTCAGTTTGGAAGGGTGAGGGCATGGCAGTGGAAGACGAAATCCAGTTCGAGCGCGACGGCAACGTCGCCCGTGTGTGGCTCAACCGCCCGTGGAAGAAGAACTGCGTCACCGTGCCGATCCTGGACCGGCTCGACGAGATCATCACCGAGGTCGACGAGGACCCCGAGCTGCGGGTCCTGGTGGTCCGCGGTCGCGGCGGCACCTTCTGCTCGGGCTTCGACCTCGACAGCCTGAAGGCGGAGTACGTCGGCAAGTCGAACGCGATCGACGTCGCGGTGAAGTCCGCGAAGGTGTGCGACCGCCTCTACTCGATGAAGACCCCGTCGGTCGCGGTCCTGGAGGGCTACGTCACCGCCGGCGGCTTCGAGATCATGATCTCCTGTGATTTCGCCGTCTCCGCGGACGACGCCAAGATCGGCGACTTCCACATCCGCCGCGCCCTGTTCGGCGGGGCCGGACCCATCTACCGGGTGCCGCGCATGATCGGCATCCGCAAGACCAAGGAGCTGATGCTCACCGGCAAGCTCCTCTCCGGCATCGAGGCCGTCGACTTCGGACTGATCAACAAATCCGCCCCGGCCGACAAGCTGGACGAGACGGTCGACGCCTTCATCGCGGACCTCGTCGACAAGAGCCCCTTCATGATGTGGCTGACGAAGATGACGATCGACCGCAGCCTGGACGCCGACATCCAGTCGCTGATGGTGATGGAGCACCTCGCCGTGGGCGTGGCCCTCAACTCCGAGGACGCGAACGAAGGCGTGTCGGCGTTCCTGGAGAAGCGCGAACCCAAGTGGACGGGGCGCTGATCCGGATGGCCACGGATCCGCGGAGTCCGACCGTCGCCGTCGGGCTCCAGGGCTCACGCTGCTCCGGCTGCGCGGTGGCGGTCTACCCCGCGGACGAGGCGTGCCCACGCTGCGGAGGACCGGCCGAGCCGGCGGTTCTCCGGGGCGCCGGCACGCTGTGGACCTGGACCGTGCAGCGCTACGCCCCGAAGTCGCCGCCCTACCAGGCCCCGCCGGGCGGCTTCGAACCGTTCGCACTCGGCTATGTCGAGCTGGCGGACGGCATGCGGGTGGCCGCCGTACTCGACGTCGACGACCTCGACGACATCCGTATCGGCATGCCCCTCACCGTGGCCGCGGGCCACGGTGTCCCGCGGGCCAGGCCCACGACACCCGGCGAGGAGGGCTCATGAGCACCGACGTCCTGATCCGCGGAGCGGGGCGCACCCCGTTCGGCCGGTCGGAAGCGAGCGGCCGTCAGCTGGCCGTCCAAGCGGTGAACGCCGCGCTGGCGGACGCCGGGATCGAGTGGTCGCGGGTGCGGGCCGCGTTCGGCGGCAGCGACAGCGCCGGTCTCGCCGACACCCTGGTTTCCCAACTCGGCCTGACCGGCCTCCCGTTCGTCAACGTCAAGAACGGCTGCGCCACCGGCGGCAGTACGCTGGTCTCCGCCGTGAACGCGATCCGCTCCGGCATGGCGGACGTCGTCCTCGCCGTCGGCTTCGACAAGCACCCGCGCGGTGCCTTCGACCCGCGGCCCGAGGACTGGGGGCTGGGGGAGGAGTACGGCAGCGACGGGCTGATGGTGACCACCCAGTTCTTCGGCATGAAGATCCAGCGCTATATGCACGACCACGGCATCACGCCGCGAACCCTCGCCCTGGTCGCCGAGAAGGCGTACCGCAACGGTGGTCTGACCCCCGAGGCATGGCGCCGCAAGCCCGTGTCCGCCGAGGAGATCCTCGACTCCGGCATGGTCAGCGACCCGCTGACCCGCTACATGTTCTGCTCCCCGGGAGCGGGCGCGGCCGCGCTGGTGCTCTGCTCGCCCGAGGCCGCACGCGGCCTGGACACCCCGGACGGCCCGCAGGTCACCCTGCGCTCGGCGGCCGTACGCACCCGGCGCTTCGGCTCGTTCGAGGTGTTCAGCCCCTGGATCCCCGGGGGCCCGCTCACCAGCGTCAGCCGTGACGCCTCGGCCGCCGCCTTCGAGGAGGCGGGGATCGCTCCGGGCGACGTCGACGTCTGCCAGCTGCAGGACACCGAGAGCGGCGCCGAGGTCATGCACATGTCCGAGTGCGGGTTCTGCGAGGACGGCGAGCAGGAGCGGCTGGTCGCCTCCGGCGCCACCGAGATCGGCGGCACCCTGCCGGTCAACACCGACGGCGGCTGCATCGCCAACGGCGAACCCATCGGCGCCTCCGGGCTCCGCCAGGTCTACGAGATCGTCCAGCAACTGCGCGGACGGGCCGGCGAACGCCAGGTGCCCGGCGACCCCAGGGTCGGCTTCACCCATGTGTACGGCGCCCCCGGCGTGAGCGCCTGCACGGTGCTGGCCCGCTGAAAGTCCCGTGAACGTCCCGCCGGTCGGAGGTGGAAGAAGTGATGAGCGGTACCCCGGATCCCAGCACTGTCCCGGATCCCTGCACCGTCCCGGAACCCAAGGAGTTCCGCACCCAGGCCCGGCAGTGGCTCGCCACGGTCGCCGGACGCCGCGCCGCCGGCGGGGAGTGGGGCAGCGGCTCCGACTCGGTCGCCGTGTTCGAGAACTGGACCGAGGACCAGGAGCGCGAGCACACCGCCCGCATCCAGGAGTGGGAGCGCACCCGCTACGACCAGGGGTGGGGCGCGCTCAACTGGCAGGAGGTGTACGGAGGTCGGGGCCTGCCCGCGTACTACGAGCAGCTCTACCGCGCCGAAGAGGCGGCCTTCGACGTACCCCATCGCACCGAGGTCTTCCCGGTGACGCAGCAGCTCGTCGCCCCCGCGATCGGCATCTGGGGCACTGAGGAGCAGAAAGAGCGCTGGCTGCGGCCCATGCTGCGCACCGACGAACTGGCCTGCCAGCTGTTCTCGGAGACCGAGGCAGGATCCGACCTCGCCGCGGTGCGCACCAGGGCGGTGCGTGACGGCGAGCACTGGGTGCTGACCGGGCACAAGGTGTGGACCTCCGGGGCCCGCGTGGCGACCTGGGGTGTCGCGGTGTGCCGTACCGATCCGGACGTACGCAAGCACGCCGGCATCACCGTCTTCCTGGTGCGCATGGACGCGCCGGGCGTGACCGTACGGCCCATCCAGCAGATGACCGGCGGCACCAGCTTCAACGAGGTCTACCTCGACGGCGTGGTGGTGCCCGACACCGACCGGCTCGGGCCGGTCGGCGAGGGCTGGCGGGTCACGCTCAGTGTGCTGGCCGCCGAACGGCTCGACTCCGGCAACCTCGGCCTGGACAACGCCGACCGGGCCCTCGAACTCGCCGGGAACCTGCCCCGTCCGCTCACCGGCGGCGAACAGCAGCGTGCCGCCGACCTCCACATCCGCACCCTCGTCCAACGGCTCATGGGGCTACGGGTGACCGCTGCCCTCGTCGCCGGACGCGAACCCGGCGCGGAGGCCTCGGTCGGCAAGCTCTACGCCACCGAGACCATGCGGCGCACCAGCGATCTGGTCTCCGAACTGCTGGGCCCGCGCCTCGTCGCGGACACCGGGGAGTGGGGCACCTACGCCTGGACGGAGCACCTGCTCGGCGCCCCCGGCTACAGCATCGCGGGCGGCACCGACGAGATCCAGCACAACATCCTCGCCGAACGCGTGCTCGGCCTGCCGAAGGAGCCCGTCCGATGAGCACGGCCACGCAGGTCCCGGAGCTGGCCGGCCGGGTGCGTGATCAGCTCGCCCGCCGCCATCCGGGCGCCGCGATCGGAGAGTTGGCGGTACTGCCGGGCGGCCACTCGGGGCTGACGTACTCCGTCACCGCGGGGGACGCGAGGTACGTCATCAAAGCGGTGCCCCCGGGGCAGCGGCCCGTCGGACGCAACGACGTGCTGCGCCAGGCGCGGGTGCTGGGCGCGCTGGCCGGGTCCGCGGTGCCGGTGCCGGGCGTCGCCGCCGTCGACGAGACACAACCGGCGTGGTTCGCCATGGAGTTCGCGACCGGGGAGGCCGTCGAGCCGGTGCTCGACGAGCCGGAGGTGCCCGCCGCCACGGCCCGCGCCCGGATGCTGGAGATCGCCGCCGTACTGCGGCGACTGCACGCCACCGACACCGGTACGCCCGGGCTGGATCCGCCCGAACCGCTCGACGCGGCAGGGGAGTTGGAGCGGTGGAGCCGCACCCTGCATGCCGTGCCGCCGGAACTTCGGCCGGGCGGCGAGGAGTTGCTGGACCGCCTCGCCGCCGATGTGCCCGGCGGCCTTCCACCGGTGCTGCTGCACGGGGATTTCCGGCTCGGCAACGTGCTGTGCGTCGGCGAGCGCGCGGTGGCCGTCGTCGACTGGGAGATCTGGAGCGTCGGCGACCCGCGCATCGACCTCGGCTGGTTCCTGCTCTTCGCCGACCACCGCAACTTCCCCCAGCTGGGCCGTGCCGTGCCTGGCCTGCCCAGCGAGGCCGAACTGCTGGACGCCTACTGTGACGGCCTGCCCGCGCTGCCCGCGATGGACTGGTTCCGGGCGCTCGGCCGCATGAAGATGGCCGCGATCATGGGCCACAACCTGCGCCGGCACCGCGAGGGCAAGCACCACGACCCGGACCAGGAACGACTGCCGCCGACCATCGCCGCGATGATCCGCACGGCACGCGACATCCTCGGCTGATCCGGGCCGACCACACGAACCCCGGGCACCCCGACGCCCCGGCACCCCCCGCCCCCGGACAGGAGCAATCGTGGATTTCGGATTCTCGCCACGGGCGAGTGAACTCCAGGACCGCATGCGGTCGTTCATGGACCAGCACGTCTTTCCAGCGGAAGCGGTCTACGACCGGCAGCTCGCCGAGGCGGACGATCCGCACGCGCTGCCGCCCGTGATGACCGAGCTGAAGGAGAAGGCGCGCGCCGAGGGGCTGTGGAACCTCTTCATGGCGCACGGCGACTGGGGCGCGGGGCTCACCAACCTCGAGTACGCACCCCTCATGGAACTGGCGGGCCGCTCCATCATCGGGCCCGAGGTGTTCAACTGCTCGGCGCCCGACACCGGCAACATGGAACTCCTCGCGCTGTACGGCACGCCCGAGCAGCAGGAGCGCTGGCTGCGGCCCCTGCTGGACGCGGAGATCCGCTCCTGCTTCGCCATGACCGAGCCCGAGGTCGCCAGCTCCGACGCGCGCAACATCCGTACCCTCATCACCCGCGACGGCGACAACTACGTCGTCAACGGCCGCAAGTGGTACACCTCCGGGATCCTCGACCCCGACTGCAAGCTGATCATCCTGATGGGCAAGACCGATCCGGACGCGCCCACCTACCGGCAGCAGAGCATGCTGCTCATCCCCCGGGACACCCCCGGCGTCACGGTCCTGCGCGACCTGCCGATGTTCGGCTACACCGACCGGCTCGGACACGGTGACGTGCTCTTCGAGGACGTCCGCGTGCCGGTGGAGAACATCCTCAGGGGCGAGGGGGAGGGCTTCGCGCTGGCCCAGGGGCGGCTCGGTCCGGGGCGGATGCACTACGCGATGCGGGCCGTGGGCTTCGCCGAGCGCGCCCTGCAGCTGATGTGCGAGCGCGTCACCGACCGCATCGCCTTCGGCGGACCGCTCGCCGACCAGGGCGTGGTGCGCGAGTGGATCGCCCGCAGCCGCATCGAGATCGAGCAGCTGCGCCTCCTCGTCCTCAAGTCCGCCTGGCTGATGGACACCGTCGGCAACGCCGCCGCCCGCATGGAGGTCGCCGCGATCAAGGTCGCGGCGCTGGAGGTCGCCCACAAGGTGGTCGACCGCGCGGTGCAGGCGCACGGCGCGGCGGGCGTCAGCGACGACACCGTACTGGCCCGGCTGTACGCCATCACACGGGCGCTGCGCATCGCCGACGGCCCCGACGAAGTACATCTGCGGACGGTGGCCCGGCAGGAACTCGCCAAGTACCGGAAGACCGACACGAAGGCAGGGGCGGCGTGAGTGCCAACACTCTCGACGGCCGGGTCGCCGTCATCACCGGCGGATCCCGCGGCATCGGGCTCGGCATCGCCACCGCCTACCGGGCGGCCGGCGCGCATGTGGTGATCGCGGCCCGCAAGGCGGCCGGACTCGCCGAGGCGCGCGAGGAGTTGCTGCGCGTCAAGGGCGACGGCGACATCCACACGGTGGTGGCCAACGCCGGCGAACCCGAGCAGGCCGAGGCCTGCGTCGACGAGACCATGGCCCGCTTCGGCCGGGTCGACATCCTCGTCAACAACGCGGCGACCAACCCGTACCACGGCGATCTCCTCGACCTGGACCTGCCGCGGGCGGAGAAGACCGTCCGCGTCAACCAGTACGGAATGATCGCCTGGACCCGGTACGCCTGGCGGGCCTGGATGGCCGAGCACGGGGGAGCGGTGGTCAACATCGCCTCCGTCGGCGGGCTGATCGTCGACCCGCACATCGGCTATTACAACGCCACCAAGGCCGCCATGCTGCACATGACCCGGCAGCTCGCCTACGAACTCGGGCCCCGGGCACGAGTGAACGCCATCGCGCCCGGTCTGATCAAGACCGAACTGGCCCGGGCGGTATGGGAGGTGCGCGAGCCGATCCTCACCGCCAAGCTGCCGCTGCGGCGCCTCGGCACGGTGGAGGACGTGGCGAACGCGGCGCTGTTCCTGGCCTCCGACGCCTCCTCCTGGATGACCGGCCAGACCCTGGTGCTCGACGGCGGAGCGACCGCCCTGCCGATCGGGGTGGACGAGTGAACGCGCCGCGCCCCGCAGCCGAGCTGTTCTCGCTCCAGGGCAGGACGGCGATCGTCACCGGCGCCTCCGCCGGGCTCGGCGCACGCTTCGCCGCCGTCCTCGCACAGGCCGGCGCCACCGTGTTCGCCGCCGCGCGCCGTATCGACCGGCTGAAGGAACTGGCCGACTCCCACCCCCGTATCCACCCCGTGGCCTGCGACGTCGCCATCGCCGCCGACCGTACGCGGCTGGCCGAGGCCGCGCTGACCGCCACCGGCCGCATCGACATCCTGGTCAACAACGCGGCCGGCTCCGGCGAGACACGCGCCGAGGACGAGTCGCCGGATGCCTTCGCCGAGGTCCTCGACGTGAACCTCACCGCCCCTTTCCACCTGGCCCGCCTCGCCGCCGAGGCACCCGGTGACACGGGCGGCAGGAGCATCGTCAACGTCTCCTCCATCCTCGGCCTGGTGACCGCGGCCCCGCTCGGCGGTGCGAGCTACTCGGCGTCCAAGGCCGGACTGATCGGCCTGACCCGGGAGTTGGCCGGGCAGTGGGGCGGCAGCGGCATCCGCGTCAACGCGCTCGCCCCGGGCTGGTTCCGCACCGAGATGACCGCGGACCTCTTCGGTGACGAGCGCTCCAGCCGCTGGGTCGAGCGCAACACCCTGCTGGGGCGCGGTGGCGACGGCCACGAACTCGACGGCGCCCTGCTGTTCCTCGCCTCGGACGCCTCCTCGTACTGCACCGGACAGGTGCTGACCGTCGACGGCGGATGGACCGCGCGATGAGCGTCGGCACGGAGATCCACGACGGCGGTCTGGCCCATGTCACGTTGCGCCGGGGCGAGGCGGGCAACGCCATCGACCTGGACCTGGCGCGCGGACTGCTGGACGCGGCACGCGCCTGCGAGCGTGCGGCCGTACGGGCCGTGCTGCTCACCGGCGAGGGGAAGTCCTTCTGCGTCGGCGGCGACCTCAGGGAGTTCTCCCGGCTCTCCGGCGAGGCACTGGAGAAGCACCTGACCGCGGTGACCGACGCGCTGCACGACGCGCTGCGTACGTTCGCCGCGATCGACGCGCCCATGGTGGCCGCCGTCCAGGGCGCGGTCGCCGGCGCGGGCATCGGCCTGGCCGCGGCCGCCGATGTGACCCTCGCCGCCGACAACGCCTCGTTCACCGCCGCGTACACCGGCATCGGCTACTCACCGGACGCCGGAGTCAGCTGGTTCCTGCCCCGTCTCGTCGGACCCAAGCGGGCCCTGGACCTGCTGCTGACCAACCGCCGCGTACCGGCGGCGGAAGCCGAGACGATCGGGCTGGTGAGCCGGGTCGTGGCCGCCGACCGACTGGCCGCCGAGGCGGCCCGCACGGCCGAGGCCCTGCGGGCCGGTCCCACCGCCGCCTTCGGGGTCACCCGCCGGCTCGTCGCCGCCGGACCGACCGCGGACCTCGGCCCGCACCTGGACCGCGAGGCCCGCGCACTCGCCGCCGCGGCCGCCTCCGACGAGGGCCGCGAGGGCGTCGCCGCCTTCCTGGGCAAGCGGGCGCCCGACTTCACGCGCGTCCCACCCAGGCCCTGATCCCGATCCCGTACCCCACCATGGAGCCCACCGTGCCCACACCGCCCAGCAGGTCCGAAGCATTCATCGTCGGAGCCGTCCGCACCCCCGTCGGCCGCCGCAAGGGCACGCTCAGCGGCGTGCACCCCGCCGACCTCGGCGCCCATGTGCTGCGCGCGCTGCTGGAGCGCACCGGGGCCGACCCGGGCGCGGTCGACGACGTGTACTTCGGGTGCGTCAGCCAACTCGGCGCACAGACCGGGAACATCGCCCGCACCGCCTGGCTGTCGGCGGGGCTGCCGCAGCACGTCCCCGGCACCACCATCGACCGCCAGTGCGGTTCCTCCCAGCAGGCCGTGCACTTCGCCGCGCAGGCGGTCGGTTCCGGCGCCGCCGACCTGGTGGTCGCCGGTGGGGTGGAGGTGATGAGCCTGGTGCCCATCGCCAGCCCGATGTACGTCGGCGAACAGGCCGGCATGGGCAGCCCGTTCGCGGGGGACGGCTGGCGCGAGCACTTCGGGGACCAGGAGGTCTCGCAGTTCCGCGGGGCCGAGCTGATCGCCGAGAAGTGGGGCGTCTCCCGTACCGACATGGAACGGTTCGCGCTCACCAGCCACCAGCGGGCCCTCGCCGCCCAGGTCGACGGCGCCTTCGACGACGAGATCACCCCGGCCTTCGGGCTCACGGCCGACGAGGGCCCGCGTGCCGACACCACCCTCGAGAAGATGGCCGGGCTGAAGACCCTCACCGAGGACGGCCGGCTGACCGCCGCCGTCGCCAGCCAGATCTCCGACGGCGCCGCCGCCCTGCTGATCGCCTCCGCGGAGGCGGTACGCCGCCACGGTCTGACCCCGCTGGCCCGCGTGCACACCATGGCCGTGGTCGGCTCCGACCCGATCCAGATGCTGACCGGTCCGATCCCCGCCACCGAGAAGGTGCTGAAGAAGGCCGGGCTGTCGATCGGCGAGATCGACCTGGTCGAGATCAACGAGGCCTTCGCCTCCGTCGTCCTGGCCTGGCAGAAGGAGATCGGCGCCGCCCCGGAGCGGGTCAACGCCTTCGGCGGCGCCATCGCGCTCGGGCATCCGCTCGGCGCCACCGGCGCCCGGCTGATGACCACGCTCGTCCACCAACTGGGCAGGACCGGCGGGCGTTATGGTCTGCAGACGATGTGCGAGGGCGGCGGTATGGCCAACGCGACCGTGCTCGAGCGCCTGTGAGTGCCCGTGAGCGATTCTGACCGGAAGTCGATTGGCAACTGAGTTCAGCTTGGTACTACTCTCGGGTACGGAAAAGGTGGGCGGCAGCCAGGAGACGGGTCAGGCATGGCGACAAAGATCGTTGAACCGGAAGCGGGGCCGAGGTCCAAGCGCGCCGCCATTCTGGCGGCCGCCGTCGACTGCTTCGGCGAGACGGGCTTCGAGGCCACCAAGTGGTCGACCGTGGCGGAGCGGGTCGGTATCGGGCAGACCGCGCTGTACCACTACTTCGAGTCAAAGACCCACTGCCTGCTCACCATCATGCGGCTGGAGCTCCAGCGCTCCCACGACAAGTTCACGGAGGCGACCGCGGACGTCGCGGACCCGGTGGAGGCGCTCCGGGCGGCCGTTCGCGCGGCGTACGACGTCTCCGACCAAGAGGTCCTGCAGATGCGCATCCTGCAGAACCACATGGACCTCCTCTCCGGCCCGCGCAAGTCCAAGCGGGAGGAGGCCGAGCGTGTCGCGGCCCGCCAGCTGGTCCAGCTCGTCGAGCGGGACTGGACGAACCTGCTGGTCCGGGGCATGTCCCAGGGCGCGTTCCCGCTTCGCGACGCGCAGTTGCTGGGCGGGAGCGTGCTCGGCCTGATCGTCAGCGTCTGGCGGTGGTACCGGCCGTCGGGGCCCACGCCGCTGTCGGAGGTCAGCGAGCTGATCGAGGGCGCCTGCGTGCGGATGGTCGCCACGTGACGCTCTGAGCGGTTCCTGAGCGGTCGGTCCCTGCCGGTCCCCGCTTCCGCTTTCGCTCGCCGCCCCCTGGAGGTCATCCTTCAGGGGGCTTTGACGTCACTATTGCCAGGCTTGTTTCCGCGGGATTACCATCCAAACTGAATTGAACTTGACTCAGGTTGATCTGCCGCCAACCGAAAGGGCTCCCCATGGCGTTGCGCGCGTACATGGCCAGCATGGACAGTCGGCATCCGGAGCGGACGCTGGACCTGCTCGAACCCGACTTCTCCTTCCTCATCGCCCTGCCCGGCAAGGAGGTCACCGGCAAGTCCAAGGAGGACTTCGCCGCGTACATCGCGGGCCGCAATCCCGTGGACCGGTCGCACGAGATCCTGCGCTACAGCCGGGACGGGGAGCTCGAGACCGTCTACGGAGTGGTGACGGAGGGCGGGCGGTACTCCGGTTCCTTCCTCTCGGCGGCGGTCGTGTCGCCCGGCGGACTCCTGGCGCGCTACCAGTCCTTCTTCACCACCTCGTTCGAGCTGGTCGACTGGTCCGCGCAGGACGGGAGCCGGACATGACGGACACCTCGACCGGGGCCCCCTTCCTCACGGCATGGTTCGAGATCCTCGACAGCGACGAGCCGTCCCGGATCCTCGACCTGATCAGCGACGACTTCTCGCTGTCCATCCTGTTCTCCACCGGCGGCGGCAACGCCACCGACTTCGCCGGCGACCGCGCCGCCCTCGTCGGCTACCTCGAACAGCGTGAGAGGGGCACCCGCACCCATCACCGGCTGTCGGCGACCACGCTCGGCCAGGACGAGCTCTTCCTGGGGGAAGTACGACGCGCGGGGGTCCCCGAGGCGAGCTTCGTGGCCGCCGGGCGGGTGAACGGCGAGGGCCGGCTGCAGCGCCTGCTCATCGGGCGCTCGTCCGAGATCCGCTTCGACTGATCGCGCACCTTCACCCCACCGCTAGGGAGGAACCTCATGTACAACCTCGTCCTGCTGGCAGCCCGGCCTCCGGAGTGGACGCACGAGCAGTTCATCGAGTGGTGGCGCGGCGACCATGCGGAGCTGACCTACCGACTGCCCGGACTGCGGGCCTGGCGGCACACCGATATCGACGCCGCTCTGGAGCCGCGCTCCGAAGGCTGGGACGGGCTCTCCGTGCTCGGCTTCGACTCCCCTGAGGACCTGAGGAAGGCCCTCGCGAGCCCCGAGTGGGCCGAGGCCGTCGCGCAGGTCGGAGACATGAAGGGCCGCCGCATCGCGGTCATGGGGCACGAGGCGGAGATGTTCGCCGCCTGAGGCCGCTCCTGCCGGACGATCCAGGCCCACCGGCACAGCACGTACCCCAGCGTTCAGTAGACGCCAGTTCGGCACAGCGCAGCGAGGGACAAGATGCGACAGGTAGTGCGGGAGTTCCAACAGCAGGCGGACGAGGCCGACTTCGTCGCGGTCATCGACGATGCGGGCAGCCATACGGCGCGGCAACTGCTCGACGAGGCCGCGCGGCTGGCCGGAGCGCTGTCCACCGGAGGGGCCGACGGAGCGGGCGGCACCGTCATGGTCCAGGCCGACAACTCATGGCGTACGGTCGCCGCCACCCTCGCCGTGGGCATGAGCGGCCGGGACGGGGGTGTGATCGCGGTGGTCAACCGGCACACCACACACGCCGAGTTCACCGCGGCCTGGGAGGACATCCGCCCGGACGCCGTGGTCGCCGAGCCCTCCGCGATGGACGAATGGACGGTGGGCGAACGGCTGCCGGGCCCGCCGCAGAAGGCCCTCGACGGCTGGATGTGCCGGTCCGCGCCCCACGCACGAGACGTGTCGCGCTGGTCGGGCGGGTCCCTGATCGGTCTCACCTCCGGGTCGACCGGGCGGCCCAAAGGCGTCGTACAGTCCGAGGCGGCCCTGCGCTACGCCGCCACGAGCACCGTCACCGTCAACGGCCTGGCGCCCGGCGACGCCGTCGCCGCCATCGTGCCGCTGTCGTCGACGGCGGCGTACTGCTTCGGTGTCTACCTCTCCCTCATGCTGCGCGGGCCGCTCGTCATGACGGGGAAGTGGGACAGGGCCGTCGCACTGCGGCGGATGGCCGACGCCGACGTCCGCTGGACCATGTGCGTACCGACCATGGCGCTGCAGATGGGCGCCGAGGCGGCCGGCTCCGGCATCCTGCACGGCGTCCGGTCGATCACCGTCGGCGGCGGGCCCATGGACCGCGGCGCACTGGCCAGGGCGGAGCACTCCCTGGGCACGAAGATCCTCCGCGTCTTCGGCATGTCCGAGTGCCTCGGCCACACCTCGCCGAGCCCCGACGACCCCGAGGAGATCCGGCTCGGCACAGACGGCCGCCCCTTCCCGGGTACGGACTTACGTGCGCTCACCCCCGACGGGCAGGCGGCCGGACCGGGCGTGACCGGCCGGGCACAGGTGCGCGGCCCGTCCCTCTTCCTCGGCTACGCCCGCGACGGCGAGGTCGAACCGCCGGCGCTGACGGAGGACGGCTACCTGCCCACCGGCGACCTGCTGATGACCCACGAGGACGGCACCATCAGCATCATGGGCCGCGAGAAGGACATCATCATCCGCGGCGGACGCAACATCGACATCACCGAGATAGAGCGCGCGGTCGCCAGGTACCCGCGGGTGGCCAGGGCCTGTGTCACGGCGGTTCCCGACGACGTCCTCGGCGAACGCGTGGCGCTGCTCGTCGTCACCGAGGACGACGGTGGCATCGACCTGGCCGAGGTGACCGGACACCTGGAGAGCGTCGGCCTGTCCAAGACCAAATGGCCCGAATTCGTGTACGGCATCAAGGAACTGCCCCAGACCAAGGTCGGCAAGCTCGACCGGAGCGGGGCCCGGGACCTGGCCGTCACGCTGTCCGCCGGTACGCCTGACGACGAGGCATGACGACGCGCACATGCGCGAAACCGTGCCGTCGCGCGTGCCAACCGGCATGATCCCGCGGCGGTACACCACCAAGGAGGATCATGACAACGCGGTTCGACCAGGGCCCGTGGGCCGCAGCCGGAGTGCAGACCGTGCAGCCCGGGGTGCACCGCGTTCCGCTGCCCCTTCCCAACGACGGCCTGCACGCCGTCAACGTCTACCTTCTGGAGGACCTCGCCGGCGACGGTGGCATCGTCATGATCGACGGCGGCTGGGCGATCCCCGAGGCGCGCAAGGCGCTCGAGGAGGCCCTGGCCGCCATCGACCGCGACCTCGGCGACATCAGCCACATCCTGGTCACCCACATCCACCGCGACCACTACACGAACGCGGTGGAACTGCGCCGGCTGCTGGGCTCGCGTGTCTACCTCGGCGCAGGGGAACGCCCAGGTCTTGAGATGCTCGACCGACTGCGCAGCGACGAACCCGCGAGCTCCCTGGAGACCCTGCGCAGGGCGGGCGCCGGCGAACTGGCCGACCGTATCCGGGCGTTGGACCACGGCGGATTCGATCCGAGCGTGTGGGAAGCCCCTGACCGCTGGCTGGCCGCCGAGACCCTCGACTTCGGCGACCGCGAGCTGCGCGTCGTACCGACTCCGGGACACACCAAGGGACATGTGGTCTTCCTGGACGAGCAGCGGGGACTGCTGTTCTCCGGAGACCACGTCCTGCCGCACATCACCCCGTCCATCGGTTTCGAACTGGCCGAGCCGGGCGGGCGTCCGCTCGCCGACTACCTGGACTCGCTGCGGCTGATGAACCGTTACGCGGACGCCCGCCTGCTGCCCGCGCACGGACCGGTCTCCGACAGTGCGCACACCCGGGTCGCCGAACTGCTCGCCCACCACGACGACCGGCTGGCCAAAAGCCTCACGGCGCTGGGCGAGGACACACTCGACGCCCACGCGGTGGCACGCAAGCTCGGATGGACGCGCCGGGCGGTGCCGTTCAGCGAGCTGAACGCCTTCAACCAGATGCTCGCGATCAACGAGACGGCGGCCCACCTGGATGTCCTCGTCCTCCGGGGGAGGGCGACTGTGACATCCGTCGGCGACGTGAACCAGTACACGCGCGTGCGGTGACGTCGTCGGCGCGGTGACATCACCGGCCGCCGCGCCGCCCACGCCACCCGGGACACCGCTCGTGCGGCCACAGCGATGGCGAACCCCTTGCCGTCTGCGCCGCGCTGATGAACCCCTTGCGGCTGTCGATCCGCCGGCCGCCCACGGTCCTCGTCACCGTGGTGGCGAGCGCAGGAGGGCCCCAGTGCGCGGTGCCTTCCGAATTCATCCCGACTGACCCGACTGAGTCGGAATACGACCAGGCACCTGATGGTGCGCAAGTATCGTTGCTGGGAGCGGCGCGCCGAGGCTCAGTAGAACCTCTCGCTGCCTGTCTCGGATCAGGCGCGTCCTGAAGTCTCCCACGTCGCCCCGGGCGCCGCGAGCCGCTCGGTGCCGGGCGTGCGCCGGCCGCCCGCCCTCTCCCCGCTATCCCTGCTCGAACTCCCGCGACGAGGCCACCTCGGGCTGCCTCCGGGCGGCGTGAGCGGTTCTCGGCCGACTTCGGACGCGAAGTCGCACGGAAGACCAGCAGCCTCCCGGGCACGGTCGCACCCGGAACGGGGGTGCTGGGCGGCTCATGTCAGGCGGCTGCCCAGGCGATCACCCCAGCACACGCCCCGTGGTGTGCCTTTGCCGCCGCAGCCTCTGTGTCGACCCTTCGGAGTCCTCCGGCGGCACTTTTGTGCACCTGAACCTGCAAGGACAGCCACCGGACTCGGCAGCCACGGACAGCACGGCGACGCATCCGCACACCCGCTCGACGAGGCCGGCAACTCGGGGAAAATGCGCACGCCTGCCCGATGGGGGGTCGCCTAGGGTATCGAGCATGACGTTGCAACTTGTTCAGGTGAACTTCAAGGCCCGGGACGACTCGGCGCTCGGCCAGTTCTGGGCAGAGGTGCTCGGCTGGGGTGTTTCCAGCGAAGGGCCCGGTGTCACCAACCTGGAACCCGTGGGCTTCGACTGGCCGGACCCGTCCGCCGTCTGCATCGATCTCGTCCGCGTCCCGGACCCGGAGACGGTGAAGTACCGCGTGCACATCGAGCTCGCCACCACCTCCGCCGTCCATCAGGCGCAGTTGGTCGCACGTCTGAAGGACCTCGGGGCGACGCCCACCGATGTGGGCCAAGGCGATGTGCCGTGGACGGTGATGGCCGACCCGGAAGGCAACGTGTTCAGCGTCCTGGAGCCCCGGGAGCTCTACCGGGACACCGGGCCGATAGCCGCCGTGGTCGTCGACTGCGCCGACCCACGGTCCATGGTCCGGTTCTGGGGCGAGGCGATCGACTGGACCGTCCACGAGCTGACCGACGACCGCGCCTTGCTGCGCTCCGCCAAGGGCGTCGGGCCGTACCTGGAGTTCCGCCGCACGCCCGACGACAAGGTCGTATGGAACCGCGTCCATCTCGACGTGATGTCCGACCCCGTCGGGGATCAGGCGAGGGAGGTCGCCCGGCTCGAAGGCCTCGGCGCGATACGGGCCGACGTGAGTCAGGGTGATGTCTCCTGGGTCGTCCTGGCCGACCCGGAGGGCAACGAGTTCTGCGTCCTCGGCCGGGGCTGACGCGAAACTCCGGCCCCTCCCGCGTGCCGGTGCGGCAGCGCGCGGCGCGGGACCCCTCTCTCCCCGGCCGCCAGCTGATGACAACCGGGCGTCTCTGATCAACGGTGGACCTGCTGATCAAGGGGGAGACGCCAAGCACGCGAGACGATCGGCACGAGTCCGTGGTCGGGCCGGCGGTGGTGCGATGCGTCGGCTGCGTCGGACGAGCAGCTCGTTCCGATGCTGGTTGACCGGGCCCGGAATGAGGAGCTGCAACTGGCCGGCGAGGGTGGGTTGTTGCAGATGCCGACCAAGCGGGTGCCGGATGGATTCGGCCTGGTAGGCGAGATCACCGACCATGTCGGCTACGAGAAGAACCCTCAGTCTGCCGTCGTGCGGATGCCACAGCGGGAAAGGACGGCCCTGCGGTCGTTACGGAGGAAGGGCGCATTTCTTGGCATTGGCGCGGGGCGGTGTGTATGGGGTGGTTGCACCTTCCGTAGCGGCATGTGGTCCGGTGGACTTACGTCCCGATGCCTTGAGGAAAGGTCCCTGCTCATGCATTCGTCTTTCATGCCACCCCGCCAGGTCAAGATCGGTGACGCGGCGGCCTTCGCCGGCACCACGCCGCGGGCGATTCGCCATTACCACGAGATCGGGCTGCTCCCCGAGCCTGAGCGGGGCGGCGATGACCGCCGCCGCTACGGGTACGAGGACATGATCCGCCTGCTGTGGATTCGCAAGATGGCCGATGCCGGGATCGCCCTGGACGACATCCGTGACGCCTTTACCACCGGCACGGCTTCCGCCGGTGCGGACAGCGGAGACGGTATCGCGGGCATCCTGGAGCGGTTGGAGGAAACCCTCGCCGAGCAGGAGGCGGAATTGCGGCGGCAGCGGACCGCTGTGCAGCGGATGCGCACCGAAGGCAGCCGGATGGGCCTGCTCTCCGACTTCGTCACCGACCGTCTCAAGAGCCTGCCCGAGGGCTCCCTGCGTCAGGCGGACCTGGACACTCTGCTGGTCACTGAGCGGATCTTCGGCCCGCTCGGCGCGGCCGTCCAGGCCACCCGCTTCGTCGTCCTGGCCACGCATCCCACTCTGCGGGAGGATTCCGACCGCATCGATGACGCCGAGGAGGCACTCGATGACAGTGTCGCCGTCGATGATCCACGGGTGACTCAGGTGGCCGTCGAGCGGCACACCTTCGAAAGCGCCCTGCAGGCCGTCATCGAGGAGTCCGGCCTGGATAAGGACGACGATGCCCTCTTCGACGCCTGGGACACTTTGCACCCTGCCACCGCCGATGACGGCGAGGGCGAGGCCGACCTCGGCTCTGGCAGGCGGGAGGCTGACTCCATGAGCGTGTTCGAAGCCATCGGCAAGATGCCCTACGACTTCTCCCCAGCCCGCCTGCGCTGTATGGAACTGGCCGTAGAACTCTCCGCCCAAGACTCACCCGCCACCTAGAACACGGACTGACCGGGGTGGGCGACATGGTCCGACTCCTGGGCCGAGTTCGTACCCTTCCCCTCCTTCGACGTCGAGATCCGCAAGATCACCTGTTAAATCGACACGCCTCGGCCAGGGCATCCGCACGGAACTTCCCGGCACCGGTGGTCACTTCGGCCGAGCAGGCGCGTAGCCGGTGGTCCTCGTCGACGAGGTAGACCGCGACTTGCGCGTTCTCGACGGTACGTGAGCACGGTGTTGGATTCCGCATGGCCAAGCGGCGTTGGAGGGGTGTGGCCGAAGGGCTGCGCGCTTCTAGACCGAAGTTGTGCGCTCCCGGACGAAAGACGGATGCCCGACCCCCGCGGGTCTCTCTAGTGTCGACCGGACCGATGACGACGGACCGCTGAACCACCACGCAGAGGATTTTCATGGCCGCACTGCCCGCTCCTGCCACATGGCCGCGGTTTCGGCACCGCTGGGTGGCCGTGGCCCACCTGCTGGTGTTGTCCCCGATCAGCGCGGAGTACCTTGCCGCCGACGACCTGGGTGGGGGTGACGGTGAACGTCGTCGCCAGGGTCGTACCCGGCTGGCTGCTGCTGCGTCGCTCGCGCTGCGCGATCCTGCTGTGGAGCGCGGTCTTCGGGGGGACCCAGGCCGGCTTGTTCGATCAGAGCTTGTTCGAACAATGAGGTCGACGCCGATGACCCCGGCTGGACGACCCGGATGTGACCGCGTACTTGACCTCCATCGACGTCACCGAGCGGTTCGGCCAGGAAGGACAGTGCGGCGCGGACGACGAGGGTACTGCCCACGGCGGCCAGTATGTGCCGGTGACCCCAGCTCTGCTCTTCGTCTCATGGCCGCCCACCATCTGCGTCGACAGGAGCCGAGCGCATGCTGACCGTCCGCGGTATCTCCTACCTGGTCGGCGAGGCAAGCGCCGATGACGTGCGGCGAGACCTGGAGGTCATCGCCCGGGATCTGCACTGCACCACGGTGATGCTCATCGGGGACGGCAAGCGGTTGATCGATGCCGCCCGCACCGCCCTCCAGACCGGTCTCGGCGTCTACATCCGGCCCAACGTTCCCGAACTGCCTCAGCCGAAGCTGCTGGAGCATCTGGACACCGTCGCCGAGGCGGCCGAAGAACTTCGCCGGGAACACCCCGACCGAGTGACGCTCCTGGTCGGCAGCGAGTTCTCCCACACCGTGCCCGGCATCGTCCCCGGACCTCGTTCGTTCCTGCGCTTGAAGCTCATCGTGCGCTTCCACCGCGTGCTGCGTCGCAGGATCGACCGGCGGCTCCACCGGCTGCTCACCACCGCCGTGACCACCGCGCGGCGCCGCTTCGGCGGACCGGTCACCTACTCCGCGGCCGGGTGGGAACACGTCGACTGGTCGCTGTTCGACCTGGTCGGCGCCAGCCTCTACCGCTCCGGCCGCAACCACCCCACCTACACGGAGCGCTTGCGCGGCCTGGTTCGCGATCACGACAAGCCCGTCGTCATCACAGAGTTCGGGTGCGGTGCCTTCACCGGAGCCGACCAGCGGGGAGCCGGTTCCTTCTGGATCGTCAACTGGTTCGCCGTACCCCCGCACATCCGCGGCGACCATCCCCGCGACGAGGCCGTCCAGGCCCGCTACCTCGGTGAACTCATCGACCAGTACAACACGGAGGGCGTGCACGGCTGCTTCGTATTCACCTTCGCCATGCCCGACTTCCCGCATCACGACGATCCTCGCCTCGACCTCGACAAGGCCGGCTTCGGCGTCGTGGCGGTGACCGGCGACGGTGAGTGCAGGCCCAAGGAGGCGTTCCACGAGGTCGCGCGGCGCTACGGCGACATTGTCGTGGAGGAATGACCGAGTGGGATGAGCGGCCAGGCATCCAACACGAACCCCGAATGAGCCACGCAACCACCGCACCTCGATCCAGCGACGCGGATCCAAGACCAATCGCGCAGGGCGTCTGGAGCAACAGCGTTGCTACGTCTCATCGACATTTTCGGGCTCGCGCAAAGGATCGTTTGTGAAACCGCTGTGAGTTGCGGCTCCGACCCTTGTTCGTAAGCCGTCTAGGGGGGCTGTCCCGTAGAGCTCGTAACACGATCGTGTGGTCTCGAAGGGAAAGCACGGATGCTCACTGCCCGGGGTCGGACCAAGTCGCCGCAAGTGCTCGCAGATCTGGAAAGCGGGGACCGGAGACTGTCTCCTCGGTGGGTTCACCGTTGAGCCAGCACACTTGCTCGGGGGCGCCGTCGCCGGTATCGAACAGGCAGCACACCCCACCGCTGTCGGCGGTGAGGTCGGTGAACACCTTCCTGACGTTGGCCGAGCGCGCGAACAAGCGGCTCATCCCCGACGTCGCTGCCCAGCACTGCACCGACGCGTAGCCAGGGTGCAGGAGGGACTCGAACCGGATCGTGACGTAGATGTACCCGATCTGGATGCGCCCGTCCGGCTCGGGGCCAGGTCCGCCCGTCTGCGCATACTCGTGCAGTGCATCATCGACGTCGATCATGAGGGACGTGTCGAGTTCGAGCGCGCCGCTCGTGGAGCAATCGACCGGATCGCTCTTGAAGTCGGACGTGAACGGGAGGACGAGCCGGTCACCGCCGGGCAGGGTGATCTCGAGCGGCGGCACGGCACGGGCCGGTGGCGCCAGCTCCGCCAGATTGGCCAATACCCTGGCGACATTCCGAGGCCGCAGATAGATGTCGTAGCCGTACATCAGCCCCACGCTTCCCCCTGTCTCAGATCGAACCGCACCCTCTCACGCCCTGGCCCTTGAGCGCTTGTCGGTTTAGAACTCGCACCACGTTCACGAGTGGTTCCTCTTCAGGCGCCGCCAGCAGATCAGGCTGCAGGCCAACGAGAGGAAGGCGTTGTGGAGTTCGAGGCGTCGTTCCCATCGCACGGCGAGGCGTTTGACCTGGTGGAGCAGGGCGAAGGTCTGCTCGACGACATAGCGGAGCTTGCCCAGTCCCTGGATGTTCGGCGCACCCTTGCGGGAGATCACCGGCACGATCCGGCGTGGGCGTAGTTCACGACGGACGGGGCGGGAGTCGTACGCCTTGTCGCTCAGCAGGGCGTCGGGGTGTCGGCGGGGTTGGCCCGGGCGTCCGACGACGGGCGGAATGCCGTCGACAAGGGCGAGGGTCTGGGTGATGTCATTGACGTTCGCCGCGGTGGTGAGCACCTTGAGCGGGGTACCGTTCCCGTCGCAGATCAGGTGGTGCTTGCTGCCCGTCTTGCGCCGGTCGACTGGCGACGGGCCGGTCGCGGGTCCCCCCTTTTGGCACGAACGTGGGAACCATCCACGCACGCGCGGGACCAGTCGAGCTCGCCGGCCGCGTTCAGTTTCGCGAGCAGGATGCGGTGCAACTGGTCGAAGACCCCTGTCTGCTGCCAACGATCCAGACGCCGCCAGCAGGTCTGTCCGGAGCCGAACCCCCGCTCAAGGGGCAAGAGTTGCCAGGCGATGTCTTGGTGCAGGACGTACAGGATGCCTTGCAGGCGCAACCGGTCCGGCACCGGTTTCGGCCCCGGCGACCGCTCGGGCCAGGGCGGCAGCAACGGTTGTCGGGTAGGCCCCGCCCCTCTCAGGGCGAGGCCCCCCTCAGAACCGTGCGTGCGCCTCACAACGCACACGGCTCAAGCAGCCCCCTTGGACCG